>DATMQU010000026.1:0-3844 GCA_035566715.1 Vicinamibacteria bacterium | reverse complement strand
GGTGAGGCCATCGGACATGCCGATGACCACATCCCTCACCACCTCGCCCGAAGTGAAATGGGTCTCGACATGGGGGGTCTGGGGCATGGACGACCTCCTGGTCCGTGGCCGGGACATGGGAACACCACGGCGCTCGTAACTTACTACAGAGACGGGCCGGTGAGCCGCGGGCAGTTGTCTGGCGATACCGTTGTCCTGACCCCGCTCGCGACGGCGCCCGAGGGCCCCTCAGTCAGCCGCGAGGCCCTCTCGTCCGGTGCTAGACCCTCCGGCGCGAAACGGATCGATCCGTCGCCTCGAAGACCTCACGCACGGCGGGGCGCAGCAGGACGATGATCGTGAACATCCCCAGGACCGTCCCAAAAGGCACGCACAGCATGGCTTCGGCGCCGGCCACGACCAGGCAGAATGTCCTGCGCTTGCGGTCGGCGAGGCTTCTGCCCGCGATGACAAGGCACGTGGCCAGGGACCAGGCCAGAAGCATCCACGTGACGGCGATGAGGGTAAAGAAGCCGCCGAAGAGAGCCGCAGGAGCTCCGTTCTTTGACCTTGCTACGTCTGACGTCAACAGCCAGATGCCCATCGCGAGATGGAAGCTGGGCAGGAAGCCGGCCAGGGTCTCGAACCCGGCGATGATGTAGTGCCCGAGGGACAACAGCCTCAGCCCGTCCTCATCCTCTTTCGAGAGGCGGTTTTCCACGGGTCACTTGCCCCTTCTTCGGATTAGCGTCATTGTCCAGCGGGTCACGATTTCTGCGCCGGCCACGAAAGCGAGGGCGGATTTGTCGCCGCCGCCCCTGCCGTACTGCCCATCCTCCTCACCGGAGGGCCCGTCCCCAGAGCCGTCAGCGTGCCACTGTACTACGGACGAACCGTCGCCTTATGCCACCTCCCCTTGAATAGGCCCTGCTGGGCAGGGAGCTATAGGGTGCCAGAGCGCCTTTCCCCGCCCGTGTTAGCCTCTCTGGTCGTGGGGGGGGGAGCCTCGTGACTCAGGCATCTCCCTCCCAGACATAGATCGGAAGCCGCGAGGGATCCCCCGTCGTGTCGTTCCCGGCCTAGGCCGTGGGCACGGGGGCCCAGGGGGAGCCAAGCAGAATTGCCTATGAGACGGGGATCCTCGGGCAAGCGGTCGAGGGGGGCACCGCGTTGGAACCGAGACGACTTCCTCTTTGCGGTGCTGGGGTGGGATCCGACCTGGCAACGTCGGCTTCCCACTCGCACCAGAGCGGCCTGGGCAGCCGCGGTGAGCTTGGTCGGGATTTCCTTCGGTGGCTTGGCGATCATCGCCTTCTATTTCATGCCCAGCGAGCAGCGATGGATTCCACTCGCTCTGGCGGTGCTGGGCGTTGTCATGTTTGCGGCGGTTCAGGTCATTCTCCGCCGTGAGTTCCTGCGTCGCCTCGATGGAGAAGAGGACCAGCTCACGGCCGTGGAGATTCAGTCCCGGTTGCTCCCCGACCCGCTTCCACGCATGCCGGCCATCGAACTCGCCGATCACTACTCGCCATTTCGCCTCATTGGCGGTGACTACTACGACGCCGTGCCTCTCGACGACTCCCACCTGTTCATTGCTATGGGCGACGTCTCCGGTAAGGGAACGGGGGCTGCCCTCCTGACCGCAAACCTGCAGGCCATCCTTCACTTTTCATTGTTCGTAACCCGCGACCAATCCCCCGAGGCGGTTGCTCGCGCCATCAACGCGCACCTGGCCTTCCATACGGCACCAAACCTGTTTGTGACCATGGTGCTGGCCGTGATCGACCTCGGTGCCCACCGGCTGCGCTACGTCAACGCCGGGCACCCGCCCCCCCTTGGCATTGACCTGAGCGGCAATACGCTACGACTGGAAGCCACCGGCCTGCCCCTAGGGATGTTCGAGACTTCAACCTACCCGCTGGCCGAGGTAGCGGTTCCTCCGGGAACGGTGCTGCTCTTCTACACCGATGGCCTGAGCGAGCGGGCGGACCCGCCGCAGAGACTGTACGGGGAAGAGCGCATCGCAGCCGTTCTACGCGAGACCGCGGGCCAGCCTGCGGAGCGGATCGTCGATGCGGTGGTGGGTGACGCCCGAAGGTTCGCGGGCGGCGCACCACCCGAAGACGATACCGCGCTGCTCGTCCTGCGAGTGCTAAAGTAGAGAGTCGTCTGGGCGAGCCGGCCGCGGCTCCCTCGCGAAGTGTACTGAAGGATCGGTCGGGCGTTCGGGCGAACTGCCCTCGCATCGCTGCGGCTGGGGTTAGACTCCACACATCTGGGGAGGAAGCAATGGACAGGTTCCGGCGTCGGATTCTCATTGGTGTCCTCGCGGCCTGCGGGGCCGCATTCGGCCAGGCCGCGAGCGGGGACGGGCTCGCCCTCACCCCGCCCATGGGCTGGAACAGTTGGAACAAGTTCGGCTGCGATGTCAGCGAGAGGCTCATCAAGGAGACGGCCGACGCCATGGTGGCCACGGGGATGAAGGACGCGGGCTACCAGTACGTGGTCATCGACGACTGCTGGCAGGTGAAGCGGGACGAGAAGGGTCGTATCGTCCCCGACCCCGAGCGGTTCGCGTCCGGGATGAAGGACCTGGCCAACTACGTCCATGGGAAGGGCCTCCGCTTCGGCCTCTACTCGGACGCGGGCACCGGGACCTGCCAGAAACGCCCCGGGAGCAAAGGCTACGAGGAGCTGGACGCAAGGACCTACGCGGAATGGGGTGTTGACTATCTGAAGTACGATTGGTGCAACACGCAGGGCCAGGACACTCGCGACTCCTACGGGCGAATGAGCCGCGCCTTGCGCGGGAGTGGCCGTCCCATCGTTTTCAGCATCTGCGAATGGGGGGGCACTAAGCCCTGGCTCTGGGCGGAGGGGGTGGGCCACCTCTGGCGCAGCACCGGAGACATCCAGGACTGCTGGGACTGCGGGAAGAGCTGGGGCGGGATGGGCGTCGTGCACATCATCGACCTCGTGGCTGACCTCCATCCCTACGCGGGCCCCGGCCATTGGAACGACCCTGACATGCTCGAGGTCGGTAACGGAGGCTTGAACGCCTCCGAGTCCCGCGCCCACTTCAGTTTCTGGTGTCTCTTCGCGGCCCCCCTCATGGCGGGCAACGACCTGCGCACCATGTCCAAGGAGACGATCGAGATTCTCACCAACCGCGAGGCCATCGCCGTCGACCAGGATCCGCTCGGCATGCAGGGCCGCAAGGTTCGCGACAGCGGCCCTCACCAAGTATTCATGAAGCCACTCGCCGATGGCGCGCGGGCCGTGATCCTCTTCAACCGCGGCACCGAGGCCGGGAAGATCGCGGTCCCCTGGGAGGACATCGGCCTCTCTCCGGGCGGGAAGGCCGTGGTGCGCGACCTCTGGAAGAAGCAAGACCTCGGTTCATTCGAGGGACGGTTTGAGGCCAAGGTGGAGCCGCACGACGTGGTGATGGTGAGGATCACACCCGCGTTCTGATGCCCCCTCTCTCCTCAACGCCGGGGGTTGGTAAGGGGGAGGGTGAACACTCATCGAGCGGGAGCATCCCCCACGGCGGGTCGGTCGACCCCCCGGCGAGGGCCGCTCGTCGCGACGATCGTCCTTCTTAGCGGTGTCGTGAGCCTTACGGGAAAGGACCCCTCGGGCGCTGCTCGGTGGGTTGCCTCGGGAGGGGTCCCGATCTTCCTGGACCTTTGTGATGCAACCCGCCGGTAAGTCGTTCCCGTCAGCCCCCGGGTTGGAGGCTGGCCGGGCCTGACTAGAAACCCAGCTCCCGGTCGAGTCGCAGCGTCACCGCGGCTCTCCGCAAGTGATCTTTGGCGGCGTCGATGTTGCGGTAAGCGAGGTTGCGCCAGCCAACCGCGTAGGG
>DATMQU010000025.1:0-3452 GCA_035566715.1 Vicinamibacteria bacterium | reverse complement strand
AGATAGAGCGGGCACGTGGGCGGGCGGGGGCTCACGCCCGCAGCGGAGGCAGGTCTCCTGTGGGCAGCCCCGCCAGCTCGCGCAACGCCCGCGCCACCTCGATGCGAGCCATCCGTTTCCGCCAGGAGTAAACGAGGTCCGCGTTGTCCAAGGGCTTGGCCGGCTTGTAGGCGATGCCGGCCGCCATC
Source organism: Vicinamibacteria bacterium (assembly GCA_035566715.1). Classification (GTDB taxonomy): domain Bacteria; phylum Acidobacteriota; class Vicinamibacteria; order Fen-336; family Fen-336; genus DATMML01. The sequence goes on along the minus strand of DATMQU010000025.1, from coordinate 3,264 downwards.
TCGATGGTTTCCATGTCCAGGTTCTTGCCCCGCAAGAACTCTTGGGCTTCCTTCGCCTCCACCGGGGCCACGTGCACCGCCCCCAGGACGATCCGCGCCTCCTCCACCCGCCCCTTCACGAGGCGCACGGCCGCCGCCACGCCCAGGATCGGGAAATCGATGGAGCCGCGTCGCCGGAGCTTGCGGTAGGTCATGAGCCAGCCCTCGCGCGCGGGGACGTGGATCTGGGTCAGGATCTCGTCCGGGCGCTTGGCGAGGTAGCGGATGCCGTCCGGGCCATAGAGGGAGCGTGCCGGGACGCGCCGGTCCCCCTGCGGGCTCACGAGGGTGACCTCGGCCTCGAGGGAGATCATGACGGGGGCGGTGTCGGAGGATGACAGCGCCCAGCACACCCGGGAGCCGGGAGCCACCAGGCAAATGTCCCCGTCCTTCTTCATGCAGTATCCGACGGAGGCCCGCCAGAACTCCGATTGGTTGTAGTAGTTGCAGCGGGTGTCCACGCAGAGGTTGCCGCCGATGGTGCCGGCGTTGCGGAGGGGGGGCGAGGACACAAGACCCGCGGAGCGGGCGAGGCTGGGCCAGCGCGCGGCCACCGAGCGATGCTCCGCGACCTCGGTCAGGGTGGCCAGGGCCCCCAGCCGCAGACCGCCGTTCGGGGCGATGCCCTCCGCCTCCTCGATCCCCCGCAACCCTACCAGGATCTTCGGCTCGAACTGCCGCCGCTTCATGTTGGGCAGGAGATCGGTGCCGCCGGCCACGGCCATCGCCTCCGGGCCGTGGTCAGCCAGGATCGTTGCCGCCTCGCGGGCGGTCCGGGCGACGATGTACCGGAAGGGGGGCAGTCTCATCATGGGCGCGCCCCTTCGGGGACGGCGGCGGGCGCCGCGGGCTCGAGGGGTGGGACCACCACCGTCTCCGGGTACCGGAACGCCGGCATGCGCGGCGGTCGGTAGCGACCTTCGAGGGCGGCCAGCACCTTCTCCGGAGTGATCGGCACCTCGTCTACCCGCACCCCCAGAGCCTCGAAGAGCGCGTTGGCCACGGCGGGGATCACGGGCAGGAGCGGCCCCTGGCCGCATTCCTTGGCCCCGTAGGGACCCTCGGGGTCAAGCGTCTCGACCAGAATGGACTCCACGGGCGGCATCTCCAGCGTGGTCGGGCTCTTGTACTCGAGCATGGAGGGGATCTTGTGCCGGCCCTTCCGGAAGACCTGCTCCTCCATCAGAACCTCGCCCAGGCCCATGTAGACCGAGCCCTCGACCTGGCCGATCACCAGCAAGGGGTTGATCGACTTCCCCACGTCGTGGGCGATCCAAACCTTGTCCACACGGATGAGCCCCGTCTCGCGGTCGGCGGAGAGCTCGACCGCGGCCGCGGAGTACGAGTAGGTCGGGGTGGGGCCCACCCCCGCACCCTTCCAACGGGCCACGCTGCGGGGCGGCTATAAGAGCCCACCGCCCCCAGCGTGCCGTGCACGGCCTCCGCCAAGACCACGGCCTCCGCGAAGGGCAGGGCCCGGCCCGGTTCCAGCGCATCCCAAATCCGGCGGGAGGCGCAGAGCAACCGCTCGGCCGGTACCTCCAGCTTGCGGGCGGCCGCCTCCAGGATCAGCTTGCGCAGTTTGCGCACGGCCTCCAGGGTGGCGTTGCCGGTCATGAGGGTGACCCGGGAGGAGTAGGAGCCGAGGTCCACCGGCGTGAGGTCGGTATCGGCGGTGACCACCCGGACGTCCACGGGCTCGATGCCGAGTTCCTCGGCCACGATGTAGGCGAGCACGGAGTCGGAGCCTTGGCCGATGTCGGTGGAGCCGCAGAAGACGGCCACCCCCCCACCGCGGTCGACCTTGATCTGGACCCCCGAGTGGGGCATCGCGTTCCAATAGATGGGAAGACCCGCGCCGCTGATGTAGGCCGAGCCCGCGAGGGCAATGCCCCGACCGGGTCCGAGTTTGCCCCGCTTCTCGCGGTAGCCGCTTCGCGCGATCACCCGCTCCAGGCACTCCCGGAGGCCGATGGTCTTCACCTGCATCTGGTTCGCGGTGATGGTGCCGGGGGCGAGAGTGTGGCGCAGCCGCCACTCCGCGGGGTCGAGGCCCAGGTCGTGGCAGAACTTGTCGATGTGGCACTCCAGCGCGTAGCGGGGCTGGGGCGTGCCGTGGCCCCGCTTGGGACCACAGGGGGGTTTGTTGGTGAAGACACGCACCCCTTCAAACTTGTACCGCGGAATGCGGTAGGTCACGGTCTGGAGGGCCCCCGTGTAGTAAAGGCTGGCCACGCCGTAGCTGCCGTAGCCGCCCCCGTCGAGGGCAGAGCGGAAGTGCATGGCGGTGATGGTGCCGTCCCTTTTGAGCCCGGTCTTCATCCACATCGACACGGGGTGCCGGCCGCGGTGGCAGTAGAAGACCTCCTCGCGGGTGAGGGTGATCTTGACCGGGCGGCCGATCTTCATGGAGAGCTTGCCCACCACGATCTCGTGGCCGAAAGGGTCGCTCTTGCCCCCGAAGCCGCCTCCGTTCGGACAGGCAATGACCCTCACGTGCGCGGGTGACATCCCCAACACCCGGGCCACCGCACGGTGGACGTAGTGCGGGGTCTGGGTGGAGGACCAGAGCGTGAGCTTGCCGTCGGGTCCGAACGAGCCCACGGCCGCGTGCTGCTCCATGGGCAGGTGGGTGTTGCCCTCGAAGTAGAAGGTATCCTCGCGGACGTACTCGGCCTCGCGAAAGCCTTCCTCCACGTCGCCGAAATCGAAGGAGACCTCCTTGTGGACGTTGCCGCGCGGCCCGTACTCGTGGATGCGGGCTTCCGGTCGGGCCAGTGCTTCGTCCATGGACATGAGGTCGGGCAGGACTTCGTAGTCCACCTCCACCAGCCGGCAGGCCGCCTCCGCCGTCTCCTCGTCGACGGCCGCCACCGCCGCCACCGGATCGCCCACGAAACGCACCTTATCCAGGGCGAGGGCGTGCTCGTCTTGGCTCACGGGCAAGATGCCGAACGGAATGGGCAGTTCGGCGCCCACCAGGGTGGCGAGGACGCCGGGGAGGGCGGCCGCCTTGGACACGTCGAGCCTGCGTATGCGCGCGTGGGGATGAGGCGAGCGCAAGAGCTTGGCGTAGGCCATGCGGGGTAGCTCGATGTCATCGGCGAAGAGGGTCTGGCCGGTGACCTTGGCCGCGGCGTCCACCTTGGGCAAAGGTTGGCCGACCACCCGGAGATCGCGCCGTGTCTCCTCAGGCACGAGCGGCCTCCTTGGCCTGGTCACGCG
>DATMQU010000024.1:0-2958 GCA_035566715.1 Vicinamibacteria bacterium | reverse complement strand
CCCGCGTCCTTGGTGGCCTGGCGCTGGGAGTCGTTGAAGTAGGCCGGCACCGTGATCACGGCCTTCGTGACCTTCTCCCCCAAGTAGTCCTCGGCGGCTTGCTTGAGCTTCTGGAGGATCATGGCCGAGATTTCAGGGGGGGAGTACAGCTTGGCGTGGACGGAGATGCGCACGTCCCCGTTGGACGCTTCCACCACCTTGTAGGGGACCATCTTGTTCTCCTCCGTCACCTCGGAGAACTTCCGGCCCATGAAGCGCTTGATGGAGAAGACGGTGTTCTCGGGATTCGTCACGGCCTGGCGCTTCGCCACCTGGCCCACCAGGCGCTCTCCGTCCTTGGTGAAGCCCACAACGGAGGGAGTCGTCCGACCCCCTTCGGAGTTCGCGATCACCGAGGGCTCGCCGCCCTCCAGGACGGCCACCACGGAGTTCGTCGTCCCCAGATCGATGCCGATCACTCTGCTCATACCCCTGACCTCCGAACCAGCCTATTCTGAAGGCGCTACCGGGACACCGGGTGTGCCCGGGGCCCAGCGCCGACTGAATAATAGGCCGTGGCTTAGCAGATGTCAAGCACTAAATATGAGTCTAATGCACTAATAGGAGTCTCCCGGGCAGACCCCCCTCCCAAAGTCCTGATCTTGTTGCAAATAGGCGGAGTCTTTGGTAGGATCGGCTCGGAAACTTGGGACTAAGTTGAAGTCGCCATTCGAGGCGCCCGGACGATCTCCCGACGAGGGTCGACCAGGGACCCCGGGGTCCGACGGGCCCCTGCCCAAGCATCTTTGCCGGGTGACGGGTCTCAATCATAACTACACGTCTAGCGTGGGCACGCTCTACCACATCCAGGTGGAGGACCGGGGGCCGGTGCTGGATCCCGTGCTGGAGCTTGAGGTCCGCCGCGTCAACACCATCATCTACGCGAACTATGGCGAGCCCAACGCGCGCATCATCTTCGGCCGCGACCACGACTTTCCCGACGTGCGCAGCGCGGAGCAGAACCGGATCATCGAGCAGCAGATCAAAAACCTGGCCGAAGGGGCCCGGCGGATCATCGACGAGAAGGAGCAGCGCCAGGTCCTGCAGATCAAGTGCCTGATCCGGGAGTACTACCTCACCAAGGACGACGCCGCCAAGAAGGAGTTCGAGCAGGCCAACGCCCTCTACCCCTTCCTTTTCTCCCGCGCCTGGGCGGAGTTGAAGCAGGAGCAGGAGCGGGCGCGGACGGGAGGGCCCGCCGAGCCCCTGCCCCCCCCCGCACCCCCCCCCGCGGCCCTGACCGCCCCTGCGGAGGAGGTCATCTATCCCCTCGACCCCGTGCTGCGGGAGCGGGTACTCGAGATCGAGCGCGTGCTCGAAGAGCTCACGCGGGATCTGGAGCTGCTGAAGGGCTCCGGCCGGGCCGACGACATCCTGCTCCAGACCTGCCGCAAGCTGATGGCGCGGGCGAAGGAGACGCTGGCGGGCCGCGAGCCCACCGACTTCACCACCCGCCGCCTGGAGATGACCCGCAACAGCCTCACCACCACCTGGAAGCAGGTGCGTTCCCGGCTGAAGGCGGTCTAGTCTAGTCCCGGGCCTTCTCCGCCCCCGCCAGGGCCGCGCTCAGGTTGTACTTCATCTCTCCCGCCAGCTTCGTGATCCGCATCCCCTCCAAGCCTTTGAGCCGGCAGGCCAGGGCGGGCGTGTCCGCGGTGTCCCCGTTGCGCCGGTACTTGATCTCGCAATAGCGGCACTCCCCGTTCCAGCAGTAGCGGCCGGAGCCGATGTCCTCCGACACGTACTGCATCTGGCGAAGGAGGAGGTTGTTCTCGGGGACGTGGAAGACCCTGCCCAGGACCACGATCCGGATGAGCTTCTCGTAGGGCTCGTAGAGGTTGGACATGGCGTTTCCCGGGGCTTTACCGATTAGAGCATGGCGTCCACCCGGGGGCAACGACGGGCGGGAGCCAAAGCGGGGCCGGTCTTCCTGTTAGAATGCGCGCACTTTCCGGGAGGTCCGCTTGGCCCAAACGCCTGCGCCGGCCGCGTTCCGCCCCTACGTGCCGGACGAAAAGGCGCTCCCCGAGCTGACCCTGCGCGCGCTCATTCTGGGCTCGCTCCTGGGCCTCCTCTTCGGGGCCTCCTCGGCCTACCTGGGCTTGCGCGTGGGCCTCACGGTGTCCGCCTCCATCCCCATCGCCGTCATCTCCATCACCGTGTTCCGTGCCCTCTCCCGCACCCTGGGCTCGCCGGCCTCCATCCTGGAGAACAACATCGTCCAGACCACGGGCTCGGCGGGGGAGTCCATCGCGGGGGGCGTTATCTACACCATCCCCGCCCTCGTGTTCCTGGGCTTCGAGCTGGACTGGACCCGGACCATGGTGCTCGCCCTCCTGGGCGGCATTCTCGGCATCCTGATGATGATCCCGCTCCGGCGCTACCTGATCGTCCGGGAGCACGGGGTCCTCACCTACCCCGAGGGGACGGCCTGCGCCGAGGTCCTCATGGTGGGGGAGGAGAAGGGGACGGAGGCCCGGCTCGTCTTCGAGGGGCTGTTTGTGGGCCTCTTCTACAAGATGCTCATGGCCATCAATGGCCTCTGGAACCAGTTTCCGGAGCGGGTCCTCGGCTTCTACCACAAGACGGCCCGCATCCGCCTGGACGCTTCGCCCGAGCTCATGGGCGTCGGCTACATCATCGGGTACCGCTCCTCCGCCCTCATGGTGGGGGGCGGGGCCCTGGCCTCCTTGGTCCTCATTCCCGCCATCGCCCTCTTCGGGGAGGGCCGCTCCGCCCCCCTCTATCCGGCCAGCGTCCCCATCTCGAGCATGGGGGCGGACGACATCTGGAACTACTACATCCGCTACGTGGGGGCGGGAGCCGTGGCGGCGGGGGGCATCATCAACCTGGTCCGGGCCATGCCCACGATCATCGACTCCTTCGCGGCCTCCTTCCGCGACCTCCGGCTCTCCGGGG
>DATMQU010000023.1:0-3583 GCA_035566715.1 Vicinamibacteria bacterium | reverse complement strand
CGCGAGAAACAGCTCGCGGGCACCCTGTCCGGGGGCGAGCAGCAGATGGCCGCCATCGCGCGCGGGCTGATGTCGAGCCCCCGGCTGCTGATGCTCGACGAGCCCTCCCTGGGCCTCTCGCCGCTGCTGGTGAGCGAGATCTTCCGCGTCATCCAGGAGGTCCACCGCGGAGGGACCACCGTGCTGCTGGTGGAGCAGAATGTCTTCAGGACGCTGGGGATTGCCGACCGCGCCTACGTGCTCGAGAACGGCCGCATCGTGCTCACGGGGAGGGGTTCGGAGCTGCTCGCCGACGACCACGTCAAGAGGGCCTATCTCGGGCTCTGAGCGAGGAGCGGCACACCGAGACAATCTGCGGGGACCGCAGACGCGAACAGACCCTTCCTCTTGCTCAGTGGAAGTGGAAGGACGTCAAAGGCGCCGGCTAGCCCAACTCATAGTTCAACGTTAGAGGATGCACGGTCCCGTGCCCAACCGCCGACGTGCCCTCGCCGCGCAGGCCACCAAGCTCTCCGGTTCCGGAGCCAGGGACGACGGAATAGGACTCCTTCGCCAGGCCGTTCTCGAATACCCCACTGCGTTGGAGCACAAAGCTGCCCGCTTTCCCTGCAACGTGCCCGACGACCCGCTCGAGGCCGACGAACGTGGCCGAGCCGTCGCTGCGGTACATCATCAAGTACTCGACATGCCCCTCGCCCGCGATATCGCCGGTGAACGACTTCGTGACGGCGGCCCGAGTCAGCTTTGGCAGGTCTTGGCCCTCACTGTAGGGTTTCTCTTCCCAGCTCTTGATGGTGAATCGGGAGTTCGCAACGTTCTTCATGCTTCTACCTCGGCAGGCGAGCGGAAACAGGACTTGCGGGTGCCAAGTCGATTGAGTGCCGCTGCCTAACACTTGTGTGAGCTGCGCCGCCAGTGCGCGAACGCGCACGCGGCGGCCGCCTCCATCCGCTCCGGGGCATGGCGGCCGACGCGGGGTGGCGTCAGCTCTATCCGTTCGTTCGACCGCGTCATGCTGCCCGAGCCATGGTATGATTGTATGTCATACTAGGAGCAGGCCACGATGCCCAAGACCAAGCTCGCCGTCACTCTGAATGCAGACCTTGTGGAAGAGCTGGACCAACTCGTGGCCGATCACCATTTCCCGAACCGCAGCCAAGCTATCGAGACCGCGGTGGCGGAAAAGATCAAGAGGCTGTCTAAAACCAGGTTGGCCCGTGAGTGCGCCAAACTTGATCCGAAGGAAGAGCGCGCGCTCGCCGAGGAAGGACTGGCCGGCAGTAGGGACACATGGCCCGAATACTGAGAGGCGACCTCCGCTGGGCCGACCTGAACCCGGTGAGAGGACACGAGCAGGCAGGCATGCGACCGGTTCTCGTGCTGAGTCATGACATCTTCAACCAACGGTCAGGAACCGTGATCGCCATGGCCATGACGAGCCAAGAACCACGAGCCGGGTTCCCACTCACGTGGGAAAGCAAGGCTTCGGGCTTGACCAAACGCTCTTGGGTCAAGATCAGTCAAATCCGAACGCTGTCCGCCGAGCGTGTCGGCCGTCGTCTCGGTCGCGCAGATTCCGCGGAACTGGCAAGGGTCATAGAAGGACTGAACGAGATCATCGGCGAGCCCTAGCCGCGTCCCAGCCACAGCGTCGGTCGAACATGCGGATAGGCTGCGTCGCGGGTGCTCGCCGAACGGCGAGGGCGAGGCACCGCCTCTAATTCTAAGCCCGGCGGCGCCGCGAGGCGTCTTGGTCAAGCAGCTCCCTGGACTGTGCCGATGTGATTGGCTTGCACAGAGCCCCCCTCGGGAGCATGATTTCAGGCCAAATGGACGACGAATCGGATCTCGTATACCTGGCGGCGGGGCCCCTGGCTGCGATCCTCCTGGGGATGGCCTTCTTCCCCTGGCGTGGCGTCACCAACGCATCAAACTTCACCTTCGCCTTCCTGGCCCTCACGATCTTGGTCGCGGAATTCGGCGGCCGCCGGGCCGCCGTCGCCACCGCCCTGACCTCCACGTTGAGCCTGGATTTCTTCCTGACCCAGCCCTATCTGAGGTTGGAAATCGCCAACAAGGACGACCTCATAGCCTTCGTCGGCCTCGCCGCTTCCGGTCTCATCGCGGCCGCTTTCGGCTCGCAACGAGGCGAACGCATCCATGCTCTGCGTCGGACGCGCGCTCACATGGAGGTCGTCCACTCCGTCCTCCGTCGCCTGGAGAGCACCGATCCTGAGGAGCGGGTCTTGACGGAGATCGCCTCCGTGCTCCGCCTTGGCTTTCCCCTGTCCGCGGTGGTGGTCCGCAATGAAAAAGGACAGGTCATGGCTTTTTCGGGACCGACGACACCCGCGCCGGCGGCGCACCTCCTACGGTCCGACGACCTTCTTTCGGGCGGCGAGCCGCCCGCCCCCCCCGGACGGCTCCGGCTTCCCTTTCCATCCGATGGTGGCCGGCTCGATCTCTATTTCCGTGACCGACACACGGGGACCCTCGAGATCTGGGGTAATGGGGTGGCGGCCCTCCCGGAGGAACGTCGCGTCCTGAAGGATGCAGCGCGCATCGTGGGTGCCATCCTGGGCGCCCGCGCGGAAGTGCAAGCCTCCCCCGACCTGGTCGCGAGCGCCCCCGCCACCCTCCGCTCCTGAGCTGGCGGAATTGCCGTTGCGTCTCAGGGCCATGCCGAGAGGCTGGTCCAGACGGGAGTCGGCCCCGCCGACGATCGGGATCAACGGTCGAGTCGGGCCGGCGTCGACCGTCGAAGAGGCCCCCACCCTGAGCACGACCCGCCCGAACCTAGCCGCCGGGCTGCAGCCAGAGTCGGTGCGCTCAGGTACGCGGCGTTCCCGGCTTGTACTTCAACACCCTGACCTTCTCCAGAGTGACCAAGCCGTCCGCCACCATCTCGTCGAGGATCGGCTCCAGCCGCTTGATGTGTTCGTCGGTGTCGACGACCTCGATGACAAGCGGCAGATCCTGAGACAGCTCGAGCAAATGCGCCGTGTGCACGACGCTGCGCGCGCCAAAGCCCGCCAGCCCCCGCAGCACGGTCGCTCCCGCGAAGGCCTCCTTGCGCAGACGCTCGACGAGCGCGTCCGCCAGAGGGCGCCCCTTCCAACGATCGCTCTCCCCAATGAAGATGCGGACCATCCATTGATCGCCTTCGAGGACGCGCACGCTCAGCTCCCCACGAGCCAGCGGGCGGCGGCCAGGCCGAGCGCCCCGGCCAGAAGGCACAGGAGAAGGGTGGCCGCCACGTTGACTCCCGCCAGCCAGAAGGCCCCTTCGCGCAAGAACTCAATCGTCTCGTAGTTGAACGTCGAATACGTAGTGAAGCCGCCCACGACCCCGGTGGCCAGCGTCGACCTCAGCCCCGGCGACATGAGGTTGGTGGTCAGACCGACGTGCATGATCGCGCCCAGCATGAAGGAGCCGACGACGTTCACGATCAGGGTTCCGTAGGGGAGGGCGGTGCCGAGGATCCGCGGGGCTCCGATCGCGACCAGGTATCGGGCCCCCGTTCCGAGGGCGCCGCCGAAGCAGATCAGAAGGAAGCGGTCCATGGCGGCGCCCCCATCCGGAC
>DATMQU010000022.1:0-6904 GCA_035566715.1 Vicinamibacteria bacterium | reverse complement strand
GGACTGGACGGGGATGTCCTTGGCGGTGAGGCGGCGGGGGTAGCCCGTGCCGTCCAGCTTCTCGTGGTGGGCGTAAGCGATCTCAGGCACGCGGCGGAAGTCCCCCGTCCACGGGATCTCGGAGAGGAAGCGGAAGGTGTGGGTGACGTGGCTCTCGATCTCCCGCCGCTCCTTCTCGGAGAGGCTGCCCCGGCGGATGGACAGGGCCGAGACCTCGTTGGGGGTCAGGAAAGGCTGGCGGTTCCCTTCCGGGTCGCGGAAGGTCCGGTTGGGGAGGTCGAGCAGGGCGCGCACGCTGTCCTCCTCCAGGACGGAGGGCTCGTTGGCCTGCATGATCATGCGCAGGATGGCGTCGATCTCGTGCTGGCGCTCCTCGTGGTTGGCGTCCATCTCCGCCAGGAGCTGGGTAGAGGACCGGTCCGTGAGCACCTGCTCCAGCTTGGACCGCAGGTGCTCCGCCTCCAGCGTGCGCTTGATGTACCCGAAGCGCTGGCGGATGACCAGCATCTCCCCGACGTAGAGTTTCTTCCCCTTGATCAGCACCTTCTCGCGGACGCCGACCTTGCCGAAGTCGTGCAGGAGGCTCGCGTAGCGGATCTCCTGGAGCTGGTCCCGGCTGAAGCGGAGGTCCCGGAAGGGGCCCGTGGCCACCGAGTCCGCCTGCTCGGCCAGGCCCACGGTGAGGGTCGCCACCCGCTTCGAATGGCCGGAGGTGGTGGGGTCGCGGGACTCGATGGCGGTCACGGAGGCTTCCACAAAGGAGTTGAAGAGGTGGCGGATGTCCTGGATGAGGAGCGTGTTCTCGAAGGCCACCGCGGCCTGGCTGGTGAGGGAGCTCACGAGCTCCTCGTCCACGGAGGTGAAGGGGATGACCGCCTCCTCCACCACCGACACCGGGCGCAGCACCATCTTGGGGTCCCGCTTCTTGTTGATGAGCTGGACCACGCCGATCACCTTGTGCTCGTGGTCGCGCATGGGGACGACCAGCATGGAGCGCGTCCGGTAGCCGGACTTCTCGTCGAAGGAGCGGCTGATCTTGAAGGGGAAGCCGGCGGGAAGCTGGTAGGCGTTGGCCACGTTGACGTCGCGGCCGCTCAAGGCCACGTAGCCGGCGATGGAGGTCTCGTTCAGGGGCATGGTCTGCTTCTCGAACGGGACCACGACGGAGTCGTTCTGAGCGAGCTCGAACGTGAGCCGCGCGTCCTGGGGAGACTCCTGGTCCTTGCCCCGCTCCACCAGGTAGAGGCTGCCCGCATCCGCGTTCGTGATCTCCCGGCTCTTCAACAGGATCAGCTCCAGGAGCTTCTTGATGTCGCGCTCCGCGGAGAGGGCCACTCCGATGCGGTTCAGGTCGTGCAGCTCCTCGCTCTTGCGGGTGAGGGCGCCTTCCAGCTGGCGGATCACGCGCCGGCTGTGGATGGTGTCGAAGGCCCGCTCCAGGCGCAGGCGCAGGCGGGCCCCCGTCACGGGCCGAACCAGGATGTCGTCCAGGAAGGGGAAGCGGCGGAGGACCTCGTCGCCCTCTCCGAATTCCGTGACCGCGACCACCACCGCCTGATGGCTCCGGCCGGCCTTGAGCCACTCGTTGAGGGCGGCTCCCTCCGCCTCCAGGGAGGCGGGGTCGGCCAGAATCAGGGTCGTGGCCTTGCCGTCCAGAAAGGATTGGAGCGCGGACAGGCTGCCGACCTCCTGGGCGGACATCCCCGGGGGGAGATCGCCCACGACGACATCCCGCGTTTTGCCCCAGATCAGAATGCTCGACATTGCCCTCTCGTCTCCCGGGGGCCGCCTGTTTGGGCCAGACGCGTGCGGCTAGGGTAGCACAACGCACGACCCCCCGCGCCCGGGGGTCGGGAGAGTTGCCCGCTACCGCGGTCAGGCCCCGGCCAAGAGAGGGGGGAGGTCGCGGATGTCCGAGATGGTGACGTCGGGGGGAGCCTCCTGAAGGCTCTCGGGGTTCAGGCCGTAGGTGACACCCACCGTGGGCACGCCCGCGGCCCGCCCGGTTCGGACATCCACCGCGGAATCGCCCACCAGGACCGCCTCTTCCGGCCTCGCCCCCAAGTCCTCCAGGAGGAGGAGCAGCCCCGCGGGATCCGGCTTGCGGCCGGGGAAGTCGCCGCCGCCGTAGATGCGGGCGAAGCGGTCCGCCACCCCCAGGCCGGCCAGGATGGCACGGCTCATGTCCCCCGGCTTGTTGGTGAGGACAGCGAGGATGCGGCCGCCGAGGCGGTCAAGGGTCTCCACCACCCCCGGGTAGAGCCGCGTGGTCTCGAGCAAGCAGCGGCGGTAAAGGTCGAGGAACGTGGGCAAGACCTCCTCCGCCCGCTTGTGGATGCCGGCCTCGGCCAGGCTGCGCTCGATCAGGACCCCCGCCCCCTCCCCCACGAAGGAGCGCACCACGTCGAGGGACAGGGGCGCCACGCCCGGGGCCACCGCGGCCAAGGCGGCGTTGGTGGCGGTGGCTAGGTCCCGGCTGGAGTCCACGAGCGTGCCGTCCAGATCGAAGACGACGAGCCGGGCCCCCCTCACCCCGGAAGGGCCCGGAGGCGGGGAAGGCGGGAGGGGTCGAACTCGGGCTTGCGCCCGGCCCTGACGTCGCGCATTTCGCTGAGGACGCGGCGGCAGTCCTCGCGCAGGGCGTCGATGTTGAGGCCGCGGTAGCGGGGCACGAACTCATCCAGCTTGCGCAGGGCGGGACCCAGCATGGCCTCCGCGTCCGCGAGGTCGCCGTTGCCGAGCTGGTGCAGGCTCTCGGCCAGGTGGGAGAGGTTCGTGTAGAACTGCCGCTCGGAAGGGGATCGGGTGGCGCCGGCTACGGCCTCGAGGGCATCCTGGAACTCGCTGAAGCGCCCGCTGTTGAAGAGGGCCACCGCGGCCTGGAGGGCGTCATCCACTACCGGATGCTAGCACGGCCTTCGTCTACCCCGGCCCCAGGTAGCCGAGGGCCTTCAGCTCCTGCGTCCGCTGCTTGTCGAAATCCATGAGCGTGCGACCCGGGGGCAGGGACAGCCAGATTGAGAGGCCGGGGCGCTCGCTCGGCGGAGGAGCGAAAAGGTCGTGGAAGTGCTCGACCCCCCCCGCGGACTCGACCTCGGGAAGTCTAAGGGGAACGGCGTCCGCGGGAGCCGCGGAGCGGCCGATGGCCACGTCCCGCGGGCCCAGCGCGCGGCCGTCGCGCTTTCCTTCCAGGAAGACCGGCGCGCCCCGGGGGCGCGCGGTGAAGGCGACCTCGCGGGGTCGCCCGGGCCGCGGTCGCACACGCACCTCCAGCCGCCGCCCATTTTCCTGGATCTCGTAGCGCTCCCCCGGGCCGAGCCCGGTGGCCTCCACCCCCTCGATCCAGCCCCCGGTCTTGAGACCAATCGCGTACTCGCCCGCCCCCGCGATCTTCAAGGTGTAGCGGAAGGGGTTGGGGGCCATGGCCGCCTCCACCCCCGCCCTGAGAAGGCGCAGGCGTTCCGGGGCCGACCCCAGGACGCTCTTCGTCTCCTTGGGATCGTGGACGAGGTCGAAGTACAGCTCGTCCTCCACCGGGCTGAAGCGGCGGATGTACTTGTCCGCCTCCGTGCGGATGCCGTGGGCGACGAATCCGCGGTGGGAGATCTCGGAAACGGCGGGGGTGGGGGAGGCCGTGCCCTCGAGCACCCGCTGCAGGGGCCGGCCCGCGATCAGGGGAGGCGCGGGCACGGGCAGGCTCTGGTTCTCGAGCACGGTGGGCAGGATGTCGACCTCCTGCACCTGCGGGACCACCCGTCGTCCCGCGTTGCGCTGGCCGGGGAATTTCACGAGGAGGGGGATGTGGACGAGCTCGTCGAACACGCTCCGCCCGTGGAGCCACTGGCCGTGGTCCAGGAACTCCTCGCCGTGGTCGCCCAGGAAGACGACGAGGGCCCTCTCGTAGAGACCGCGGGCCTTCAGCCCCTGGACGAAGCGCCCGAACTCCCGGTCCCCGTAGGCAATGTCGCCGTCGTACTGCGCGATCATCCGCTCGCGGTCGAGCGGCTCCTTGTAGTCGGTGCGGGGGTCGGCGGCGGGGTGCCCGGGAGCGGGATGGGGCTCGAACATCATGTCGAACGGGGGTGGGGGAGCGTAGGGCACGTGCGGGTCCATGGTGTGGACGTAGAGGAAGGTGGCCAGGCCCCGGCGGGTGTCCAGCCAGGCGAGGGCCGCGTCCACGACCACGTCCGCGTTCACGAGCTTGGAGGGCCGGTCGTCCTCCCCGTGCAGGCCCGCAAAGTAGTCGAACCCGCGGTCGAAGCTGGACTCCGCCCCGTAGATCACGGAGTTGGCGATGGCCGCCCCCGTGGCGTAGCGCTTGGCGTGCATCATCTCGGCCAGGGTCGGGTGGGAGGCATCCAGGGGGTCGCGGAGCTGCACCGCCCGGTGCTGCCCGGGCAGCAGGGAGGTCATGAGGGAGGCCACCGAGGGCTTGGTCCAGGAGGCGTGGGCGATGGCCTGCTCGAAGACCACCGCGTCCCGGGCGAAGGCGGTGAGACGGGGGGTCGTGTTCCGGGGGTAGCCGTAGGGCCCGGTGTGGTCCGCGCGCAGGGTGTCGACCAGGTAGACGACCACGAGCGGCGAGTCATCGCGGGGCGCGGTGAGGGCGGGAGTGCCCCAGACCGCGCGCGTGGGGTCGCCGGTCTCCTCGTAGCCGCGGGTCTCCAGCACGAGCTCGGCGCCCCGGCCGGCTTGGCGGGAGAGGTCGATGTCAGCCTCCAGCCAGCCGCGCTGCTCGGGGTGTCCGAGAGGGTCGACGAGCTTGGTCCAGATCGTGTCCTCGCGGCCCCCTCGGGCCACCTTGACCACGTACTCCACCCCCGGCCGGCTCTGGTGGGGCTCGGGGATGGCGCAGGCCACGGCGAGCCGCGCCCCCTTCGGAATGTCTAGCCGGAAGCGGTAGCGGCTGGGCGGCCCCGCGGGCAGCGTGCGCCGGACCACGTCATTGATCCTCACCGGCTGGCCGACCTGCGGGAGCACGGCCGCGCGTCCCTGGCCGGCGACGGTGGCCTCGCGGAGAGCGTCCTCCGCCCGCAGGAGGTCGACGGCCGGCGGCGGCGGACCGCACGCGGAGAAGAGGACAAGGGCCCCCGCCGCGGTCACCGTCCTGGAAAGCGCGCGCACGTCCCCTCCCGAGAGCGCTGAGCGCGCTCCCCGAAACCCCTATTCTGAGCATCGACGGGCGTAGGACCAAACCGGGGTTCGAGCCGGGGCCCGCCCCGCCAACCCTGGATGGTGGACCTGGCCGCAGGGCCGCACGCTGCCTTGGCCTTAGAATACTGCGGGCTCAATGCTCCTCCTCCTCACCGCCGCCGGGCTGCTCGTGCGCGTCGCTTTCCTCCTGATCGAGCCCGCCACCGCTCCCGTGGCCGACGAGACGGTGTGGACGACTTGGGGGGTGCAGGTGCTGACCTCGCCGGAGGTCTCCTTCTCCCCCCTCCGCTTCCGCCTGATCTTCCACCCGCCGCTCTACCCCTACTTCATCGGCGCGTCCTATGCCCTCTTCGGCAGCCTCCAGGCGGTGAAGGCGCTGCAGGCGGTGGTGGGTGCGCTCTTGGTGCCGGCGGTGGGGGGGGCGGGACGCTGGGCTCTGGGGCCGCGAGAGGGGCAGATCGCGGCCGCCGTCACTGCCTTTTATCCCGAGCTCGTCTGGTTCTCCGTCCATTTCTGGGCGGAGACCCTGTTCCTGACCCTCCTCTGGTGGGGCTTTGAGCGGCTGCTGGCCGCGGACGCGAAGGGGTCCGTGCCCACGGCGGCGCTGGCGGGCCTGCTCTGGGGACTGGCCACGCTCACCCGGGAGACGGTCCTTTATTTCGTCCCCTTAGCCGCGCTCTGGCTCGCGCTCAAAAGACCGCGGGCCTTCTCGCGCGGGGGGGCGTTCCTGGCCGCGGCGCTCCTGACCGTGGCCCCCTGGACCTGGCGCAACTGGGTCGTCTACGACGCCTTCGTCCCCGTCTCCACCGCGGGCGCCCTCAACCTCTTCCAGGGCAACGCGCCGCTCTCGCGGCAGGAGGTCTACGACCAGTACTGGGCGGTGCACGGCCGCATCGAGAAGTACCGCTTCGCGCGGGAAAAGGGGCTCCAGGCGATCTGGGCCCGCCAGCCCACCTGGATCCTCGAGAAGCTCAAGGAGGAGATGCCCAACTTCTGGGAGGCGGACAGCCAGCCCCTGATCCATGTCAAGCGGGGCGCCTACGGAGACGTGAGGCCCGCGGTCGCGGCCGCTCTGGCCGTTTTCGTCCTCCTCCCCTACCTCGCCCTGCTCGCGTTCTTCGTGGCCGGCCTGGCCCGCCTTCCTCTCGAGCGCGCCCCCCTTCTCCTCGTGGGCTTCCTCGTCTACTACAACCTCATCCACGTGGCGACGCACGGCTACGCGCGCTACCGCCTTCCCGTGCTGCCCGTCCTCTTCGTGGGGGCGGCGCTGGCCTGGGCCGCGGGGCGCTCGCCGGCCGTCCTCTCCAAACCACGGAAAGCCGTGGCCGCGGGGGCGGCTCTGGTTCTCGTGCTCTCCCTCATCCCGAGCTTCCGGCTCTGGGCAGCGGATCGGGCCCTGGGCGCACCCGAGCGCGAGGCTCCCGAGGAGCCGGGGCCGCCGTGAGGCCCGCCCTTCAGATCCCCGTCGCCATCCTGGTGGGCGTGGTGGTGCGCGTCCCCTTCTGGATCGAGGCCCTGCGCACGCCCGTGGACGGAGACACCGCCATCGTGGGGCTGATGGCCCGACACCTGGGTCAGGGGACCACCCTCTGGGGACAGCCCTACGGCTCGCCCCTCGACGCCTGGCTGGCCGCGCCCTTCGTGTCCGCGCTCGGACCCACCCCCGACGCCCTGCGCCTTTCGTACTTCCTCCTCGGCCTGGCCCTCATTCCGATCGCCCATGCCCTCGGCCGCGCCCTTCACCCCGCCG
>DATMQU010000021.1:0-2289 GCA_035566715.1 Vicinamibacteria bacterium | reverse complement strand
GAGCGAGATGCCCTCGTCGGGCTGGATGCGGATCGACAGCACGTTGGGCTCTTCCGACAGCCGCCCGCGCGTCGCCTGGCCGAACAGCGCGTGCGGGGCGCGCTTGAAGTGGATGGCGATCTCGGTGACCCGCTTGGCCAGGCGCTTGCCCGTGCGCAGGTAAAAGGGCACGTCCGCCCAGCGCCAGTTCTCGATCCCGAGCTTCAAGGCCACGAAAGTGTCGGTGGGGGAGTCGGGGGGCACGTTGAGCTCCTCCCGGTAGGCGGGCCCCTGCTCCCCGCCCACGACTCCTTCCCCGTACTGGCCCCGCACGGCCTTGGTCAGGACGTCCTCCGGGGCCAGGGGCTGGATCGCGCGCAGTACCTTGGCCTGCTCGTCGCGCACGGCGTCGGCCTGGAAGGAGATGGGCGGCTCCATGGCCGTGAGGGAGACAAGCTGGAAGAGGTGGTTGGGAACCATGTCCCGCAGCGCGCCCGCGGTGTCGTAGTAGCCACCCCGCTTCTCCACCCCCACCGTCTCCGCGGCCGTGATCTGCACGTGGTCGATGTAGCGGCGGTTCCAGATCGGCTCGTAGATCCCGTTGCCGAACCGGAAGACCATGAGGTTCTGCACCGTCTCCTTGCCCAGGTAGTGATCGATGCGATAGATCTGGTGCTCGTCCAGGACCTGCTTGACCTCGGCGTTGAGGGCGCGCGCCGAGTCCAGGTCCCGGCCAAACGGCTTCTCGATGATCACCCGGCTCCACTGGTGGTTCTGCTCCGTGGTCAGACCGGCGTGACCTAGCTGACACACGATCTCGCCGAAGAAGCGGGGGGCCACGGCCAGGTAGTAGAAGCGGTTCCCCTCGGTCCCGTGCTCTTTTTCGACCTGGGCCAGCAGCTCCTTGAGG
Organism: Vicinamibacteria bacterium; assembly: GCA_035566715.1. GTDB lineage: Bacteria > Acidobacteriota > Vicinamibacteria > Fen-336 > Fen-336 > DATMML01. The sequence goes on along the minus strand of DATMQU010000021.1, from coordinate 1,400 downwards.
CGCGCGTAGCCACCGGCGTCCTGGAAGTCGGCCTTCAGGTAGTAGATGCGGGGCAAGAGCCAGCCTAGGGTCTCGGGCGGCACGGGGCTGGTGGCGAAGGTCTGGATATCCCGGCCCATCTGCTCGCGGAAGGCCTCGGTCGTGATGTCGCCCGACGAGAAGCCGATCAGCGCGAACTCGTGGGAGAGCAGTTTCTCCCGGGCCAGGTTGCAGAGGGCGGGGATCAGCTTGCGCTTGGTGAGGTCCCCCGCCGCCCCGAAGATCACCATCACGCAGGGGGGCGCCACGTGCGTCGCCGGGGGAGCGGTCTCCGTTATCGCCTTGGCCACGGCTGGTCTCCCTTCAGAGAGGAGCCCTCAGGTGCGCCAGAGGGCGATGCCGCCCAGCAAGCCGGCGACGTTGGGCACGATGCGGACGTTGCGGGGCAGATCGACGGTGATGTGGTTGGCGTTGCCGCCCCCCAGGTACAGGGTGTCATAGATGAAGAGGCGCTCCAGCGCCTGGATGGCCCGGAGGAGGCGCTTGTTCCACTTCTTCTTCCCGACTTTCTTCAACGCCTTGAGCCCCAGCTCCTCCTCGTAGGTCCGGCCCTTCCAGGCCTGGTGATGGGCCAGCTCCAGGTGGATCAGGCTTCCCTCCACGAAGAGGGCCGAGCCCAGGCCGGTGCCCAGGGTGATGACGAGCTCGACCCCCTTGCCCTTGATGACGCCATACCCCTGGATGTCGGCGTCGTTGCAGACGCGGGTCGGTCGGGCGAAGGCCTTGGTCAGCGCCTTGGCCAGGTCGACCCCGATCCATTTGGCATCGAGGTTGGGCGCGGTGCGGACCACCCCCTTCCGGACCACCCCCGGAAAGCCAACGGAGGCACGATCGAACTCCCCTTGCTCCCGGGCGAGGCCCACGATGGCTCCGATGAGCGCCGCGGGCGTGGCGGGCTGGGGGGTGTCGACGCGGGTGCGCTCGGTCAGGGGCTTGCCCGCTTCGTCCAGCACGAGGGTCTTGATGCCCGTCCCCCCGATGTCCACGGCCAGGGTGCGAACGGGTCCCGCGGGATGTTCCGGAGAGCTGGACATGGCGGTTACCCCTCCCGCGGCCGCTCGGCGTGGCCCCCGAACTCGAACCGCAGGGCGGAGAGGACCTTGTTGGCGAAGTCGTCCTCCCCCCGCGAGCTGAAGCGCTGGTAGAGGGCGGCGGAGAGGACGGGGGCGGGAGCGGACTCCTCTATGGCGGCCAGGATCGTCCAGCGCCCCTCGCCGGAATCCGAGACCTGGCCCGAGAAGGAGCCGAGGTCGGGCTGCTTGAGGAGGGCGAGGGCGGTGAGGTCCAGGAGCCAGGAGGCGACCACGCTGCCCCGGCGCCACACCTCCGTGATGTCGGAGAGGTTCAACTCGTACTGGTAG
>DATMQU010000020.1:0-8844 GCA_035566715.1 Vicinamibacteria bacterium | reverse complement strand
TCGGGACCGAAGCCGGTGGTAAAGGTGACGGGGGCCAGGTTTTCGACCGCCCAGGCGAGAATCTCGGCCGGTGGACGCCCTTCTAGTGCCTGGGCGTGGGTTTCCAGCGACGCGTCGTTCACGGCCATGGACCCAACCGTCTCGGTTCCCAATTCACGCCTCTTTCCGGCCTCACGGTCGAGGCAAAAACAAAACGGCCCGGGGCTTTTCGCCACCGGGCCGTCTGGTCGTTCGCGCTGTCGGGCTTTTTAGGGTGTCAAGGTGATGAGCGCAGGGCGACCGTGGCCGGGGGCGACCCGGGCCCGACAACAACACGCGCCGCGCATGCTCTTCACCACCTCAAGAAATAGTCCAAGACCAGCCAAATGTCAAGGAGGTAGCGGGGAGAACCGGCTTCAACCGACTACCTAACTCTTCGCGAGCGCCTTCGACGCGAAAGATCAAGGACTCTGGACTGCGGCCGCTTCCAGCCAACTGCTGCCGTCGACGGGATGGACGGGGCACCTCTCCAGCCACTTCCGCGCCTTCTTTGCGAGCAGGGCCCATTCGGTTTCCGCGTCATGCGCGTTGCTCTCCAGCCAGAGCAGGGCCAGCGCGGTCCCGAGGGCGCGGCGGTGGTCAGGGCCCCTCTGGCCACGCAGCTTCTTCTCGAGCTCGTGCAGCGGCACGCCAAGCACCTTAGCGAGCTCGTCGGTGAGGTCCCAGGCTCCGTCCGCGCGCTGTAGGGTCACGAGCCGATCGAGCGCGCGCGTGGATCGGGGATGAAGCGTGGCCGCCCCGTCTGCGGAGGCCCCTTTGCCCTCGCGCCAGAGAGCGAACACCTTCGACAGGAAGCCCCTCTTGCGCGTGGGCGCTGCCGCCCGGCTCAAGAGGACCTCACCAGGACGCGCGCGATAGTTCATTTGTGGCGCCGACCCAAAGTACACCGTCGCACCCTCCTCGGCACCCGTACTCTGGGCCGACCTTGGCCTCATCGACACCCGGTCGACGCCTCCCCAGCCCGAGGTGAGCGCGATGGGTACCCGCCGGAGCTGCGTCTCGCCCACCACCGGCGTCTCACGCTTCTCGATGGCTACGAAGGAGGTGTGGGCGGAGCACAATTCGTACTCCGTTCCCAGCCGGACCATCTCGGCCTTGACGCCGTCCGTTTGGCCCCGTTCTTGGAGCGAGCCATGGCGGTCGTGGAGCGGACTGGATCCCTCCTCGAGGTCCCGAATCATGGTGCGCGCGGCCAGGGTGGCTATGAGCGTGCCGGCGCTGCCGGGCCCGGTCAGAGGGACCGTAAACGAGACGGGGCCGCTCGGTCCCCGCGCAGACAGCGTGGCCTCTCGGGGTGTACCCCCCTCGACCAGTCCGTAAACGAGCACGCGGCCGCCCGCGAAGACAGGAGGGACGTGGAAGGGCGCCTGCTTCACCCGCAGGCGGCCCCAGTCGAGCTTCACGTCGGTCAAGGCGGGAGCCAGCGCCTTGCTGAGCTGTCGCAGCACCTTGCCCTCGATCCGCTCGCGAGGCGCTATGAACTCGGCGGCGCCGCTACCCGCGCGCGCGAGGCCGCGGACGAGGTGATGGGAGGCGCCGGCGCCGATGCCGAACGTAAACACCCGCGTGGTGTCCGAGTGCTTCCGCACGAGCTTGATGATGGCGTCGGTGTTGCTGACCTGGCCGTCCGTAAGCACGAACAACTGCCGGGGAACGCCGGGTAGAGGGGGCTTGGACAGGATCGCTTCTAAGGGAGCTAGGATCTCGGTCCCGCCCATGTTGGCGTCCATGTTGTCGACGTGCTTGCTCGCATCCTTCAGGCTTCGTTCGTCATAAGCCCGGCTCTCGGCGAAGAGCATCTCAAAAGTGGTGCCGAAGCCCACAATATTGAACCGTGTCCCCTCGGTCAGGCTGCGCAGGCAGAGCTGGAGGGCATTGCGGGCCTCCGCAATCGAAGTTCCCCGCATCGAGCCGGACCGGTCCACGAGCAGGATGACCTCGCAGGGCGACTCCTCGGCGTTGAAGCGCGGCTGGAAGACCACAAGGGCCGCCCGCCGGCCGCGAGAGTCCGTCTCGAGCCAGGCGCGGGGGACATGCGCCTCGGCCAGCTTGACCTTGAGCACGAAGTCGCGGTCCAGAGCGGTCTCGCGCCCGCCCAGCTTAACCGTCGCCTTCGCCCCGTCCAGCTCAACGCGGACGGGGTGTGAGGGTGACTCGACGGCGCGGATGGGCGATGGCATCTCGATCCTCACCGTAACGTCGAGGCCGTAGGGGACCTGCCAGTCCCGGGGCGGGTTGAGGGCTTCTGACGGGGGCTGTCCTACGCCCTTGCTGTCCTCTGCGGGCGCGTAGCGCGGAGATACCGTCGTCGGAAGGGCGAAGCGGAGATCGTCGCCTTCGAGGGAGAGCTCCGCCACGTAGGTGATGCGGACGAGCACCTCCTTGCCCGGGGGCAGGTTGCCGATGCTTGCGGTGAAGACGTCCGCCCGCTCTTGGTCAAGCAGATAGGCCCCATGGCCGGCGGTCAGTGCTTCGTCATACTCCTCGAACGCCTTCTCCCTCTCTCTGACCTGGCCAACCACGTGGACGCCGTCGATGATGGCCTCGAAGCCGGCGACGGCGGCGCCCTCCTCCAGCGGGAACACGTAGACCGCTTCGATGGGCTGGCTCTCGGCGTTGCGGTAACGCTGGGTCATGACTACCCGCGACGCGAAGTCCCTGACCTCCGCCTCCACGTTGACACCGAGCAGCGGAACGGGCTGGCCGGCGGCGAGAAGGCCGGCCCGGGGCGGCGCCGGACGCGCCTCAGTCGTTGCCATCAACGTCCTCCTTCCGGCGGAAGTGCCGCCGGCACCACTCAGACAGCTCCCCGAGCTTCGAAGGCGGCGGCAGACGAACGTCGCCCGCGACGTGCAGCTCTACGCCGGGGAGGAGCGTGAGCCGCGTCCACGACGCGCGAGAGATCCTGGATAGGTCCAAGGCCCCTTCCGCTGAGTTCGGCTCCAGGACCCGCCGCCGGATTTCCGCAAGAGGCAGTCCCTCCTCTTGCAGGGACTTGACGAAGAGGAGGCGCTCCAAGTGCTCCGGGCCGTAATGTCGTCCGCGGCCCACGCCGAGCGGCGGGGGAAGCAGCCGCTCCTGCACGTAGTAGCGGATGGTGCGGCGCGTCACGCCTCCGAGCTCGGCCAGGTTTTCGATCCCGAAGCGCTCGTCCATCTCGTCCGAATATAGACAGTCACTGTCACATTATCAAGTGTCATTTTATGAGGCCGGTGCCTCGAGGCAGGACGCCTGAACCGGCTCCGCGCCAGGACGCGAGACCTCGGGAACGCCACACCTTCTGAACTAGTCGGCGTGGCTTGGGCTTATGCGGGAAGCGGCCCACCGAATTGAGCTGGAGGGCCGGTCTCGTTGAGGTTCAGGAGAGAGGCTCCAATGCGGGTGGACCGGATGAGATCGCGGAGCCCTTACCTTGCGGATCGAAGCAGAACGAGTGCGAATAATTGCCCATCGTCTGTGTACCACTGCTCGGGAGTAAGGCTCGTTCCCCGGAGCAGGGCCTCGAAAGACTCCCGCGTGTACTTGCAGCTGATCTCGGTCCGGATCTCGTCGCCCCGCTCATAGTGGAGCTGGAGGCCGGCTCTCTTGATGCGAACGTCGAGCGCGCGGCGGGCGCGCAGCCGCATCTCCACCCAGGCCCGTTCCGGGTCGTAGAAGGCGACGTGGTCGAAGGCCGCGGGATCGAAATCACCGTCAAGCCTCTGATTGACCACCCGCAAGATGTTCCGGTTGAACTCGGCGGTGACGCCGGCGGCGTCGTTGTACGCAGCGTTCAGGCGCGCCTCGTCTTTGACCAGGTCGACGCCCACCAAGAACGCGTCCCCCGGCCCCAGAGAGCCAGCCAGGCGCCGCAGAAAAGGCGGGACCTCGGAGGGGTGCAGGTTGCCGATGGTCCCCGCGAAGAACACGGCCAGCCGACCCTTTCCAGGGCCGAGAAGGTCCAGGTCCGGGGAATCAAAGTCGCCGACTATCCCCGTGACCGCGAGGGCAGGGTACTCACCGAGGAGCCGCGCCCCCGCCTCTTCGAGGCAGGTCTCGTTCACGTCGAATAGGATCAGGCGCCCACCGTCGGCGACCCCGGGTGCCGCGTTGACAAGGAGGCGGATCTTCCGTCCCAGGCCCGCGCCGAGCTCGACCAATTCCCGGGGCTGCGTGCGGCGGATGACGTCGGCGGCGATCCTCTCGAGGATCCCCTCCTCGGTCCGGGTCTGGTAGTACTCGGGCACGCGCGTGATGTCGTCGAAGAGCTCGCTTCCCCGGTCGTCGTAGAAATACTTGCATGGTAGCGAGGGGAGGGGCTCTGCCAGCCCGGCCCGGATCTCCTCCGCCATCTGGGCCACCGGATCCGCTCGTAGCCGCGCGCGCACGATGGTTGGTTTTCTCGTCGACACGCGCCGGAGCCTAGCACAAACGTGCCGTATCGAGCCGCGCGAGGTCGCGGAGGAGCCGTCGCCAGCTCTCGCGCTCCCGGGCGGGCGAGACCAGGGAAGAGAGGGACCGCACCCGCCGGCGAAGGTCGGCGAGGAAAGAGGGCTCGTCCTCGGCGCGGGCCAAGAGGGCCGCCAGCCCCTTTGTATCACCCACTTCGAAGTAGCCGGGATAGTCCGATCCGAGGATTCCCATGGAGCCGGGAATGCGGGAGCAAAGGACCGGCACCGAGCAGGCCAGCGCTTCGGATATGACGTTGGCGCCCCCCTCCATCTGGCTCGTGAGCACGAGGGCGCGCGCGCGGGCGAGAAGGCGAAGGGCCCGCCAGCGGGGGAGGGAGCCGAGCCAACGGTAACGCGGGTTGGCCGCCTCTTCTTGCCGCGCGGCACGGGCGGCCTCCGGGGTGAGGGCAGCCCCGGCGTGGAGGACGCGGAGGCGGGAGGAGGCCGGGAGCAGGCGCGCCGCTGCTGCCGCCCGTAGCGGGTCCTTGACCGGCCGCAGGTGACCGAGGACGAGGACCTCGAAAACGTCCCTTCGGGGCGGAAAGCGTCCCCGCGGACGCATGGCGGATTGGTAGATGGGCCACGCCTTGGCCCGCGCCGGGAGAGCCAGCTCCTCGAGGCCAGCCGGCTGGAGAAGGACCAGCCGGTCGGCGAGCTCCAGCGACCTCTGCGCCTCGGGCGAGGTGCGGATATCCCCGTAGAGATCGGTGCCCGTGAGAGCCACGATCACCGGCCTGCCGGGCTGCTCTCTTCGGAAGCGCTCAAGGCTCGGAAAGCTCTTGCGCGCGTGCATGGCCACGAGCATGTCCGAGGGACGTCCGTCGTATTCCGGCCGGACCGTGACCCGATGCCCGAGGTCGCGCAGTAGGCGCGCCCAGCGCCGAGCCGTGACCCGGTTCCCCGTATCCAGACCCTCTCGGGCCGGCGACACGACGGCTATCCTCACACGAGGGCGCAGGTCCTGAAGCCGGCCCAGACGTCACGCCGGTCGGGTGGGTAGAAGTTGCGCCAGGAGTTTCGGAGAAGCCGGGCGCGGGTCACCCAGCACCCGCCGCGTAGGACCTTGTGGGTGTGGAACCAAGGTTCCGAGTACTCCTTGTAGGCGTCGGGAACGAAGCCGGGATAGGGACCAAAGGCGGTGTCCGTCCACTCCCAGACGTTGCCGATCATCTGTCGGCAGCCGGTCGCGGTGTCCCCTTCGGGGTAGGCGGCCGCATCCGCGCAGCCCATGACCCGGGCGTCGAGCTGGGCCCGCTCCGGAGTGGGAGGCGTGTCGCCCCAGGGGAAGCGGCGCTTCGTGCCCGTTTTGGGATCGAGAGCCGCCGCCGCTTCCCACTCCGACTCCGTCGGCAACCGGCGGCGCGCCCACCGGCAGTAGGCCATGGCTTCGTGCCAGCTCACGTGGAGGACGGGGCGATGCGGCTCGAGCGACACCCACCGGTCGAAGTCGCGCCGCTCCCAACGACCTTCCCAGCCACGCCAGTAGACAGGCTGCTCGGCGCCCAGCGCGGTGCGCCAGTTCCAGCCCTCGTCAGACCACAGCTCCCGGCGGTGGTAACCGCGGTCATCGACGAAGGCCGCGAACTCCCTTTGAGTCACAGGACCACGCGCCACCCTGAAGGGTTGAATGGTGACCGGGTGGGCCCATTTCTCGTTGTCAAAGATGAACGGCTCATCAGGGGTGGCCCCGAGGAGCAGCGTCCCACCAGGAACCTCGACGTCACCCTCGAGCGAACCCGCCGCCGCCGGGGCCGCCCCCGCGCCGGACAGCCGGGGGGCCGGATATCCGAGGGTCTGCCTCGTGTACGTGAAAGCCTCGTCGTGCATGTCCTCGTGAAAGACCGTGTAGAGAGCGAAGTAGGGGAGTGCTGGGTCGCTTCCGGATCGGGCCAGGCGATCGAGGACGCGGTCCCGCACTTCAGTCATGTAGGCGAGAGTGTCCTTGCGGGTGGGCAGCGGCAGCCCCCAGCGCGTGTCGTGGGCCACGGCCGCGGAGTCCCAAAGCGCGTCGCCGTCCGGGCGGATCGGCGGCTCCTGCAGCGCGTGACGGAGCACCCACTTCTCCTGGAACCAGGCCACGTGGCCGATCTCCCAGAGCAGGGGGTTGACGATGGAGAGGTGCGGTCCGATGAGTTGCTGGTCGTCAAGGTCGGCCACGAGCTCAAACGTGCGGTTCCTCGCATCCACGACCCACTGCGCGAGAGTAGCCGTTGAGACCATGGTGTCTAGCCCCCGACCCACGAGCCGCTGCCCTCGATCGGAAGGCATGAGCTTCTTGACCGCCGCTGAGCAACCGTTCTACCCACGTCGTCGCGGCGCCGGCGATCCCGCCTCCTCGCCCGCCTGCCGCAACCCTAGCCTACACCTTGAGACCCTAGGAGGGGATGCGCTCTTCCAGAGCCGACTCCAATGCGTGCACCTCGTCGGGGCCGGCGCACTGGCCCGCGAACCGCTCGCGGTAGTAGCGCTCCACAATCTCCCTGCTCACCTCGATCAGCGGCGTCGGCGCGCGGCCGGCCGGCATCTGGTTCAGGTGCTCGAGCGGCGCTCGGCTCGGTGGCCGGGGGACGCCGTGCTGGGCCCAGAGGCCGTCGAGACGGGCGAGGAGATGTCCGAGCTCGAACTCGGAGAGGTTGGGAGCCATGCGCTGGCGCGCACGCGTGGCCCGCAGCGCCCGCAACCTCCACAGCGCGATGGCGACCATCAAGAGCACAGCCGCCGCGGAGAGTCCGCTTCGCGCCCCGGGGTGCCTGGCCAGGGCCGCGACCTCCGTCCAGAGCAACCCGGGCACGGCCTTCCAGTCAACGGCGAGAAGGAGTCCGGCGAGACCGCTCGCCCAGTGCCAGGTCTCCTGGAGCCAGCCTGCGCCGGGCTCGCCGTGCGCCCGGTCGTAACCCGCGCTCGGTGTCGCGTCCGCCTCCACCCAGCCGCGGCCGGGCAGCCATGCCTCGATCCATGCGTGCGCATCGGCCTGGCGCACCACGTAGTGCCCACCGCGAAGAAGCTGGGGTCTCAACTGGAACCCCGAGACGTAGCGGGTGGGAACTCCCTGCAGTCGGAGGAGCACCGCGGCCGCGCTCGCAAAGTACTGGCACCACCCCTCCTTCTTTTCAAACACGAACTCCCCCACGAAATTCCGGGACCGGAACCGCCCGACCCGCAACGAATACCGTAGCTGCGTCTGAAGGTAACCGACGGTACGCTCCACGCGCTCCTCGTTGGTGACCGCGCCCACCCCGAGACTCTTCGCCAGGGCTACGAGGCGAGGGTCCGTGTCGGCGGGCAGAGCGACGAGGTCCGTCCCGGGCGCCGGCTCCGGACCAGGTGTGCCGCTCAGCACGGAGTAGAGGCTGTCCGGAGCCAGGGCCGGGGTCAGGAGTCCGGAGGGGTCGATCCCGAGGCGCTCCGTGCGCACGCGGGCAAAGAGCAACCCCCGGGGGGCGGGGATCGAGCCGGGTATCGTACCTACCAGCAAGACTCGAACTTTGTCCAGTGGGGAGTCGAGGGGCGCTGCGCGCTGTTCGGAGCCGACCAGGAATGTCTCCCCGGGCACTTCTGCGAGCCACGCTGCGGGCTCCGTCGGGGGCAGGGAAAGGGCAGGGGACATCCGCCGCACCGCGCCGGGGGTGCGAAGCCAAGTCGCTCCGTCGAACCGCGTGGCGACCCAGGCCCGCAGCTTCTGGGGCCGATCGGTCCACACCCGCATCGCCACCTCGGAGGAGAGGGTGAGCTCCTCGGCACCGCCGAGCCTTGCCTCCGGGGAAAACCGAGATGTGCCGGTGGGAAAAGCCGCTTGTGCGGCCGCCTGAACCACATGTGGCTGTGCTCGCGGGAGAGCCCAGGCAATTCCAGCCGCGATCACCCCGACCAGGAGGGCGAAGGGAGCGAACCTCACAAGGCGCGAACGGCGCGCGGCGGCGGGCCCTGGTCTCTGGTCGCTCAACAGCAGAAACGCGCCGCCCAGGGCCACCGCGGCCACCGCGACGTCCATCGACCGGGCACTGCGCGCTTGGGAGGCTCCAACGACGGTGGTGACGAGGACCGCCGGCACCAGCGCCCGCGCGGGCGGCCATACCGACCGCCCGGCGAGGAAGATCGCCGAGAGCAGCGGGGCCCCGTAGGCTGCCGCGGCCGGGAGCGGGGGCGCAGGTTGGCCCAGACCCTCGGGCGAGGCGAGCCAGTAGAGGACCGCTCCCCCCAACAGGGCGGTGGCGATCCACGCGGCCTTCTCGAAGGCCCCGTGGAGTGACGCGGGAACGGCCGTGATGCGAAAAGCCGCGGCCGCAGAAAAGGGGACCAGAAGCAGCCAGGCCCGCGGTTCGGCCCGACCCCAGTCGAATGCGGCGGCCCCCGCCACCGCGAACGCCACCAGGGC
>DATMQU010000019.1:0-14221 GCA_035566715.1 Vicinamibacteria bacterium | reverse complement strand
GGACCGTCCGCCCGAGTCCCCGCGCCTGGAACTGGCCGGCGTTTGCCGCCCCGCGCAGGCGGTGGGGGGCGACTACTACGATTTCCTGCGCCTGGGCGAAGGACGGCTCGGAATCGCGGTCGCGGACGTGGCCGGCAAGGGGATCTCGGCCGCCCTGCTCATGTCGGTGGTGCAGGCTTCGCTTCGCAGCCAGGCGGGCAGCGTCGCCCCCGGGCAACTCGTGGCCGCCATGAACGGGCTGCTCTATCGCTCCGCCGAGCGTAACCGCTTCGCCAGCTTCTTCTATGCCGAGTTCGCGGAGCTCACGGGCCAGCTCACCTACGTCAACGCCGGCCACAACCCGCCCCTCTTGTTCCGGGGGAGCCGGGTGGGCGGCGGGCTCGGCGCAGGCACGTTGGCGCAGCAGGTATCCTGGCCCGTCTCCGCGAACGACGGGGGAGTAGCCGTGGCCCCGGAGCTGATGACGGCATTGCGCCTCAGCACGGGAGGCCTCGTGATCGGGGCCTTGCAGCGGACCACCTACGAGGAGTGCCGGATCCACCTCGAGCCGGGCGACTTTCTGGTCGCCTACACGGACGGAATCACCGAGGCTTTCAGCCCGGAGGGGGAGGAGTTCGGCGAGGAACGCCTGGAGCAGGCCCTTTGGGCGGCCTCGGAGCGATCGGCGGCGGGAATCGTCGAGGCCGTGGTCCAAGCCGTGGACGAGTTCGCACTCGGCATGCAGCAGCACGACGACATGACGATGGTCGTGGCCAAGGTCCGATAGGCGCCCGAGATTCGGACCCCAACCGGCGCCAAACCCTCCCCGGGCTGACCCGTCGCTCAGCGCGGAATCGGACCCACCGGGGGCGTGGGGAGCTTCCGGCACTCCTCTACGTCTCGGACGGAGACGGCGTGGTCAAGAGGTCAGGACCCTCAATACCACCAAGGTCATGTCGTCGTGTTGCTCGGCACCCGCCGCGAACGAATCGGCGGCACCGATGATGTTCTCCACGGTCTCCGCCGCGCATTTGCCATCCGTACTGCCCATCATCGCAATCAACCCGTCCTCGCCCCACTCCTCGTCGGCGGGATTCATGGCCTCGCTCACCCCGTCCGTAAACGCGACCAGGACATCCCCCGGCGCAAGCGTCAGCCCGGCTTGATGGAACGGGGGGTCCGCGAGCAATCCGACGACGGTGCCCGTCGCCTCGAGTCGCAAGGGCACGCCCTGCTCGCCCGATCGCCGAAACAGCATGGGTGCGTTGTGCCCGGCGTTCACGTAGGTCAATCGGCGGGAGGAGGGGTCGTACTGGGCGTAGAAGAAAGTCGCGTAACGGTTTTCCGCCGTCGCATCGAAGACGAGACGATTCACGCTCTGAATCAGGGTGCACAGATCGTCGGTCCCGCGCATGGCCTCGGCCCGCAGCGACGCCTCAAGGCTGGCCATCATGAGAGCGGCCGCAATCCCCTTCCCGGAGACATCGCCGATGGCAATGCCCAGCTTCCCCCCGGGGAGCGCTAGAAAGTCGTAGTAGTCCCCGCCCACGCCCAGCGCGGGCCGGCACTTGCCAAAGTAGTCCAGCCCGGCGACCGCGGGCAGCCTCTGAGGGAACAGGCGCTCCTGAACCTCACGCGCGATTTCCAGCTCACGATTCAGCTTCTCGCGCCGGGCGATGCCTTCCGCTATGGTGGCGGTGAGGCGGGAGTTCTCGAGGGCAAGACCGGTCTGGGCCGCGACCGACTTGAGGAGCCGCAGGTCGCCGCCGGAATAGGGCTCCTCGGATCGCTTTTGACTGAGGCTCACGAACCCGAGGAGTTTGTCCTTCAGGGTCAGGGGCAGCAAGAGCTCGCTTTCGAGCAGCTCGAGCTGAGCGCGCTCCTCCGGGGTCAGTTCGGGCGAACGGTTCACCCACGAGTTCGGGTTGTCAAGGTAGACGCGCAGGGGGTTGCCCTCCCGCCCGAGCTGACGAACCGTCACCGCGTTGGGAGGGAAGGTCACGTCCGGGACCTCGGGGTAACCGAGAGCGTACGCGGGGCGATAGGGACCGCTACCGTCTATCAAGACCGCGATCCGGGGCACATGCAGGGACGCCGCGATCCGCTCCGCTACCGTCACGAGCAAGGAGGTAGTCTCGCCGATAGAGCGCACGCTGTCGCTGAGCTCGCTCAGAATTTGCTCGGCTTGGTATGCGTCGCGGAAGAAACGACGATCCGTCCAGGCGTGCAGCCACTCGAGACCGTGCCGCAGCCCGAACCACACGGCAACCCCCACCGCGATAATGGCGTAGAAGGTCAGCCCGCCCCTGTCCACACCCTTGAGGGCCCCCAACACGGCGGCCCCGAGCGCGAAGCCGACTGCGAGGCGCAGCAGACGGATACCACTCTTGGCCACGGCATATTGCAGTCCCTGCCGGATGACTACCCGGACGTCCATCGCCCGGTGCACGACGATGACGTAGGCGAGGGTGACCGGAAAAAGAAAGAGAAGCAGAGAGGCGGGAGCACTCACCCATTTTGGGACGGCGGCTTCGATAATCACGTGTTTGTAGTGAGCGATGATTGTGAGAACAAAGATAGGACTCAAGCTGACGTTGGCGCCCCAGAAGAGCAGGCGGAGGCGCCTCTTGGCGTCCTTCGATCCGGCCAAGCCCATCTTGGTTCCGAGTGACGCAAAGAACACTCCCACGGCTGCATAGGAGAGGAGGGAAACCAAGGCGTTCGAGTAGGAATCCCAACGTTCTAGGGGCATGACCGAGGCCAGGTTCTCCAGTTCACCCACCGCCTCGATCATGCTCGGCACCGCCAGGACGGCCAGCGGTACACCGATCACCCACTTGCACCAGTCCCACCAGCGTGGGCGGAGGTCCGGAGCAAAAGGCGCTGGAAAATAGATGCCAAACAACATCATTCCCAAGGCCCATGTGATGTTAAAGCCCGTCCGGTAGATTTGTCCCAGATCGCGCCAGATCGGGCCCCATGTCTCGACGCCCGGGTGTGGGAACGCGGTGAAACTCAGCATGAGTGCTAAGAGCAACCAGGCCAGGGGATCCCGAGGCCGCACCGCTGCCACCCAGAATCCCAGCAGGAGGCAGAAGAAGGGCATCATGACGAAGAAAATCAGGCCTAATAGATCCCCTTGTCCGTGGGCTCGCAGCGTGAGTTGCACGGCACGTTCCGGCTGCCGTCCGTCGCCTTCGCGGGAGCGGAGCGCTAAGTGCAGAACATCACCGGCGTGGGCCCTGGCAAGGACCTCGCCAAGGATGGCGATCCCGATCACTGGTCTACTCTGGACCGCCACCAGTTCATCGCCTTCGCGGGCACCTGCGGCCAAGGCTTCAGGTGCCAGTAGTTTGATCACGATTCCACTTGCGTCCGTCGACACGTAGAAGGGACTCGCGGCATTATCCGGATGACCGAACCAGTGGGGATATTGGTACGCTGTCACTCGCGTCTGATAAGCAAGCGCGGTAACAAGGAGCAGGGTCAGGAGGCCGTATTGGCCGACAGGGCGCTTCGGCACACCCGGCTCCCTCGGCATGAAATCTGGCCGTAACTTTAGCATTGCCAGGCTCGCGATTCGACGTTGGGCGTGAGTTGGTCGGACGCGGACGGGAGTGGATCCTCGTCCGGCAGGGCGGGACTTCCCCACGCACCGATAGACTCCATTACGAGGTTCTTGCCTCACAGGGACTTCAGCGCCAAACTGGGAGCCGATGTAGCCGTGCAGGCCCGGGCCTATTGCCGGATGCACGACCTGTTGATTCCCTTGTTCAGCTTTTCAGTTGGGGCAAAGAGAAGCGCGCGCTGGTGATCGATCGTCTCGGGAGGCGCAGCCATGGCGACCAGGTCGAAGTTCGGAGCCGCCATCCGCGCGGCCATCCGCGAGGGGCACGCCCTAAGCATCCGGGCGGGCACAAGGCCCCACCGTCTCATCCGCATCTGGGCCGTGGTGGTGCAAGGCCGCGTGTTCGTCCGGTCGTGGAGCCTGAAGCCGCGGAGCTGGTACCGCACGTTCCTCGAGGAGCCGCGCGGAGTCATCCAGGTCTCCGGGCGGGAGATCCGGGTCCGCGCGGTGCGCACGAGAAGCGAACGACTGAAGGATGCGATTGATAGGGCCTACCTCGAGAAGTATGACAGCCCGGGCGCGGTTAAGTTCGCACGCGACCTGGGCCGGGCGAAGTCCAGGGCAACGACCACCGAGTTAGTGCCACGGTAGGGGAACCAAGCGAGCCGGAGTCAGGACTGCACCCAGACCACTTCGGCTCTCGCTCGCAAAGCCGTGGCGGGCCAGCTGTAAGTAATTGAATCTAGGTTGGTAGCGCTACAGGGAATCGAACCCTGGTTTGATGGCTGAGAACCATCCGTCCTAACCCCTAGACGATAGCGCCACTAACGACTATAGGGATGAAGGCCGGGGGGTGTCAAGGACGAGCGCGGACAACCAACTCGCCGGAGAGCCTCGCGGGATGAAATGGCGCATGCGAGTCCATCCAGGATATCCTGTTTTGAGACGAGGAGGAGACTCATGAAACCACTGACCGTGCTGGCCCTGGCTGCGCTCGCCCTTCCCTTCTCCGCCGCCGCCCAAGGCGCGGAGGAGGCCCGACCGCGGGACCTGCAGCGCCTTCAGGACGACCTCCGCAACCTCGACGAGGATCTCGGGGCCCTCGAGCCGGGCGACTCGCGGGCCGAGGCCTTCCGGCAGCGGGCGGAGGAGATCCGCGAAGACACCATTGCCCTCAAGGTAAAGATGCGGCGCCAGGAGCAAAGCGGTCGGGAGGGAACGGGCGTTGGCATGGACGAGGTCGACGAGCTGCGGCGGTCCATCCGTGAGCTCCGGGACGACCTAGGCCGGGCGTTCGGGGCCGACAACCGGCGAGAGGTGCAGATCCCAGAAGGGACGCAGTTCTCGGTGCGGTTGGACGAACCCCTCTCCTCGCGCACGGCAAGACGGGAGGACCGCTTCGAGGCCTCCGTCTTCCGCCCCGTCCGCAGCGAGGGGATACTTGCCATCCCTGCGGGGGCCCGGATGAGGGGCATCGTAAGCGACGTGGAGCCCGCCCAGCGCCCCTCGAAAGGCGGCAGGCTGGACCTGGACTTCGACACCCTCTACCTGGATCGGGACCGGCTGGACATCCGAGCCCGGGTGGTCTCCATCAACGACGGGGGGCCAGGGGAGACCGCGGGCAAGGCCGGGATCGGCGCGCTGCTGGGTGGCGTTCTGGGCGGGATCTTGGGCGGCCACAAGGGCGCCATCGCGGGCATCTTGATCGGGGGGACGGGGGCCGTGGTCGGCACCCGGGGAGACGAGGTCGAACTGCCCGCGGGGGCGGTCCTCATCGTGCGCTTGGACCGTCCGCTTGTGGTTCCGCGCCGCTAAAGGCCCTGGGCCGTGGCTCGCAGCCGGGCTACCGCCCGCTCACGGCCGATGCACTCGAGCGCGGCGAACAGCGAGGGGCCGACAGAGCGGCCGGTGACCGCGGTACGGACGGCGTTGATGAGCACGCCAGCCTTGATCCCTAGCCCCTCAGCGTAGGCCCGCAACGCGGCCTCCGAGGAAGCGGCATCGAAGGGATCGAGGCTCTCGAAGCGGCGCGCGAGCTCGGGCAGCCACTCGCGGAGGCGCGGTTCCCGCTTGAGGTTCTTATCCACCGCCTCGGGGTCGCGGTCGAACGCGTCGTCGAAGTAGGCGCGGCCCGCTTCCCCGAAGTCAAGCAGCGTCACGTAGCGGGGTCGGATGAGATCCACGGTCTTCTCGAACCATGCCCGCTCGGGGCGTTCCGGGCCCCACTTCTCCTGCCAGAGGCCGGCTCGCTTGAGCACGGCCTCCACCCGGGGGAGGAGGTCGGGTAGGACCATGTGCGAGAGGTATTGCTGGTTCAGGAAGAGGGCCTTGCGGTCGGTCCACTGCCGGGGGTCCGTTTCCGAGAAGGTGAGGATAGAGTTGGAGCGACCGATTCCCTCCAGGCTGAAGGCCTGGATGAGCTCCTCGGTGCTGTAGATCTCGCGGTCATCCCCCCCCGACCAGCCCAGGAGGGCAAGGAAGTTGCGGAAGGCCTCGGGCAAGAAGCCACGGTCGCGGTAGGTGGTGAGCGAAACCACGGGGCCGTGGCGTCGCTTGGACAGCTTGGTGCGGTCGGGGGCGTTGATCAGGGGCAGGTGAGCGAAGCGCGGCGGCGCGACCCCCAGGGCCTCGTAGAGCAGGATCTGCTTGTGCGTATTGGAGAGGTGATCCTGGCCTCGAATGATGTCGGTGATCCGCATCTCCACGTCGTCACAGACGACCACGTGGTTGTAGAGGGGCGTGGCATCGGGGCGCAGCAGCGCGAAGTCCTCGATGTCCCGGTGACGCCGCTCCTGGGGGCCGTAGACCTTGTCTTCGAAGCGCGTGAGCCCGTCGTCATCGGGGACCCGGAAGCGGATCGCAAAGGGCTCTCCGGCGCCGGCCCGGCGCGCCGAGGCCTCCTCCGAGAGGCCACGGCCCTCGTGATCGCGCAGCCAGGGCCGGCCCTCGGCGGTGGCTTGCTTGCGCTGGGCCTCTAGCGCGTCGGGGGTCGCGAACGACCGGTAGGCTTTTCCTTCCTCCAGCAGGCGACGGGCGACCGCCCGGTGCCGCTCGATGCCCTCGCTCTGAAGGTAAGGCCCCTCGTCCCAGTGCAGACCCAGCCAATCGAGCCCTTCCAGGATGCTGCGGGTGTTCGCATCGGTCGACCGCTCGCGGTCGGTGTCCTCGATGCGGAGGATGAAGGTGCCCTGGCTCTTACGGGCCCAGAGCCAGTTGAAGAGGGCGGTGCGAGCTCCCCCGACGTGCAGATAACCGGTGGGGCTGGGGGCAAAGCGGACCCGTACTGTCATGCAGCCGGGATTCTACGCCCTCCGGGGGTTGGAGGGAGCGTGAGTACCCCCGGAGGGACCGGCCTAGATGGTGGCGGGACGCAGCCGGGTCTTGGGCACCCGCTCGCGCGGGATGTTGTAGCGCTGCAACCGCAAGTAGATCGTCCGTCGTGTCACGCCCATGAGGCGCGCCACGCGGGCGATGTTCCACTCATTGCGGTTCAGGAGCAGCAACAGCTTCTCGCGCTCCATGTCCTCCACCGGCGTCCGTTCGAGGTACGTCTCCCAAGCGTCGGCCTGAGCCCGCGCGCGGTCCCGGACGGGCACGTTGTCCGTCACCGCCTTGGCCACGATCCGCGAGAACTTGGCGAGCCGCTCGAGGTCGTGGGATGCGCAGAAGTGCGGGTCGTGGCTGTCGACGTAGAGCAACGCCACCAGGGTCTCCGCCTCGAAGACCGGTACGACCGCGAAGCTGGCCGCGCCCGATTGGTCCCCATTCTCCGGCGGTAGCCTCCGCTCGACCGCACGGTCCGGAACGTAGAACGTCTCCCCCTTCCGCAGGGAATCGCGGCTGCGGCTCCACACGGTTTCAACCGCATCGAGCACGCCTTGATCGATCCCGCGGGAGGCGAAAAGCGCGACCCGGTCGTCAGAGCAGGAAAAGACAGCCCCGCTACGGCCGTTGTTCAGCGACATGACGACTTCCAACGTCCGCTCCGCCAGACGTCGTGGATCGTCTGCGCCGACTACAAGGTCGGCGAACTGATCAATGAGGTCCACGCGGCGTTTCACAGGCTCACCTCCAATTGGGAACCCATATTAACCGTTTCCTAGCAGCCGCGTCAAGAAGTTGGACCATCCAGAACCGGTCTCCGAGACAACGGTACACGTTACGTATATCACAATTGACATGAAGTGTATACTGACCACCGTAGTACACACCCAAAAAGGAGGGCAAGATGCTCTGGATGTTCATGTTGCTAGCTTTGTTCAGGTTTGACGGTGACTTAGGCGGCGCGGGGCTCAAGTCGGGAGCCGGGACCACCCTGCAGGCCAATGACGGCATGGTCGGGATCCCCCCCAACCGCACCTATCACGCCCTGGACGGAATGGTCGGGATCCCCCCGCAGTGATTGGGTTTTCCGGAAAACGGACACAAAAGCGAAGGAGGGCAACATGCTCTGGGTGTTCATGATGATGGCTTTGTTCAGGTTTGACGGTGAGTTGAGCGGCGCCGGAGTCAAGTCGGGAGCCGGGACCAGCCTGCAGGCCCATGACGGCATGGTCGGGATCCCCCCCAACCGCACTTATCGCGCCTTGGATGGAATGGTCGGGATCCCCCCGCAGTGATTTGGTTTTTCGGAAAGGGGACGCTCGGGTTTCCGGGTGCTTCTCCTGTCTTAAGGGATTACACTAGGGGCCGCCGCGACGAAAGTGCGGGTTTCCTCCTCTCTGGGGGGGATGGGTACGCTCCCGTAGGTCATTCATCGTCTGCGGGACGCTGGCGGCGAGGCGTCGATGCGTTACATGAGCCTGAGCGAAAACGCCGTCGCCCTCGCCGGGGATCTACTGATCCTGGCGGCGGTGGTTGGGATCTTGTTCCGGCGGCGGTATCAAATCTGCCAGACGTTCGTGCTCTACCTGGGGGCGGTGCTGGTCTCCGATCTCCTGCTGATCTTCTGGCCGGAGCGCTTCTACTTCAAGCTGTTCTGGCTCATGAAGGAAGTTCTGATCAACGCCCTCCGCTTCGGGGTGGCTCTCGAGTTGTCTTTCCGGACCTTCCGCGCGTTCCCTGGAGCGCGTTCCACGGCGAGGGGCGTCGTTCTCCTCCTCATGGCCGTGACGTTTGTGACCGTGGTCGCCGTGAGTGGGGACAGCAATCACGGTGCGGCCTCGGCTCCCCCCACTGTCGAGCTGATCGCGGGCCGGATAGAACCCCCCCTGTTGAATGGAACCATCTGGCTCTTCGCAGCCATCGCGGCAACGATCCTCTGGTACCGTCTTCCCGTGGATCCCTTCCACAAGGCTATCCTTATCGGGTTCGTACCCTACCTTCTCATCTTCACGACCGGCCTCAACATCCTCGACAGTTACGGCTGGGACCTCCGGTCTTCCGTGAATGTGGTGCAGGTGGGCGCCTACATTGCTCTCATGGCTTACTGGGCGCACGCGGCGTGGCTGCCCATCGCCGACCCTGTCCAGGCCCCGGAGAGGACCCGGGCCCTGCAGCGGCAGCCGGGCTAGGAAGGACGGGACGTGGGCGTGTTTTGGATGATCGGTCTCTCGGCGCTCGGATGCCTGGTCGTCCTCTTCCTGTTCGGGTTGCGCAACGAGCGAGCCGTCCGGCGGGACTGGGAACTGCTTCTCACGCCGCGGGGCGAGAAGCTCTACAAGAGCATCGAGGGACGCGTGCACTCTGAGATGGCCCTGGCCGAGCTGACCTACGACGAGGCCTTCTCCGTCCGCGAACTGGGGTCGGTGGACGAGGCCATCCACCTCATTGACGTCGGCTACAAGGTGATCGAGAAGTTCGCCCCCAACATGCTGAAGCTCCTCGCCGCGATGGCCACTTTCTCCCGCATGGTCTCCGCCATGGCCCCCGTCAACCCCTTGCGCCCGCGCGACTTCAAGCTGGCCCAGATCGTGAGCCTCGCCTACCTAAACGGACTGCTTCACCAGTTCCTGGTTTCCACCGCGGAGCGGTACCGGCTGCGGGTCTACATCCTGGGCCGAAGCTTCGCCCTCGGGGCCCGCTTCCTCATGGACTCCACCCAGAGGATCGTGAGGAAAGAGCCCGAAGCAGACCGGGAGTGGGACCAGATCCAGGCCATCCGTCAGGACTTCCAGACCCTCACCACCGAGTCTTTGGACAGCCTGAAGGTTCTACTGACCTCGCTGGCGGCGGAGAAGCGCGAGGACCTCCTCAAGCGGTTCTGATCTAGGGCCGGTCGCCGGGCGGGGCCGAAGACGGGGCCGCCGACGGTGCTCCCCAGCGAAGCAGGACGCGCTCGATCTCGGGGCGCTGGCCGGGCGTACCCTGGGTCTCCCTCACCACCCCCACCCCCCGCGCGATCCACAGGACCGATGCATTGTGCCGGGTGCGCAGCGCGCAGCGCAGGGTTGCGAACGTGCCCGCGGGAACCGTCACTTCCTCTACATCCTCCACCGTCCAGGCCGCGCCTGCTCCGGACGGCGGTCCCGAGCGGCCGGGCTCGAGAGGAACGGGCAGCGCGTCCTCGCCCGTCCAAGGCGTGAGACGAATCCAACCCGGCCCCGACTCCACGGGCCCCGACGTGGGATCGGCGCCGCCATTCTGTCGAATGTACGGACGTATGCTGCTTCCGCGGACTTCGAAGCGGGTGGTGTCGTCGCTGGTCGAGTCGAGGCTCCCTATGCGTTCGGTATAGGACTCCCGGTACTCCCACCAGGTGCCCGGAACCAGAGGGACGGCGAAGTCCAGGAAGCGAGCCAGGAGGATGAGGATCAGCCACACCGACGGCGCCCCTCCCTCACGGCGTAGTATCTAAGGTTCCCTTCATCCGATTCCGAGCTTCCCTCGGCTCGGGGATGATCTTGACGGGCTTCTTCTCTGTCTGATCGCGCTTCTTGGGCCACCGGAGCGCGTAGCCTACCATGACGGATGACACCGATCGCTTCCGCAGACCCGCGGTTGGCCGGTGGCAACTCCCTACGGTACACTCTGGATTCATCGTTAAACGACCCGAGGTCTGCGGGTTTGAGGAGGAATCTCCGACACTATGGGCCCTTCCCTGACGTCAATCGGCCAGCGTCGAGCAGGAGTGAGCCTGCTTGTGGCCGGCGGTCTCCTCGCTGCCTCCTGCGGGGGCGCCTCCTCGCCCGCCCCGCCCGCCCCCACGCCGACTCCCCTCCCACCCCCCAACATCGTCTTCATCCTCACCGACGATCAGGACACGCAGTCGATGCCTTTCATGCCCAAGGTCAAGTCGCTCCTCGCCGACCAGGGAGTCACCTTCACGCGGAACTTCGTGGCGACGTCGCTCTGTTGCCCCTCGCGAGCCTCGATCATGACCGGCCAGTATGCCCACAACCACCACGCCCTCGCGAACTCGCCGCCCGCCGGAGGCTACGACATTTTTCTCACGCAAGTCTCGGAAGCGTCCATGCTGGCCCCGTGGCTAAAGACGGCCGGGTATCGCACGATCTTCGTCGGCAAGTACATCAACGGCTATGGTATCGGCGATCCCGCCCACGTGCCCCCGGGCTGGGACGATTGGCACGGGGACTTCGCTCCGGGGGGCGCACCCGACTCCGGCGACTACTACGATTTCTACATCAACGACAACGGTGTTGTCACACGCGACAAGCAGGATTACCTCACCGATGTACTCACCCAGAAGGCGGTGGCGGGCATCCAGGCGGCGGTGGCGAAGGGCCCGGAGCCATTCTTCCTCTATGTCGCTCCACCCGCGCCCCACACACCGGCGATCCCCGCCGACCGACACAAGGGCCTTCTCGCCGATCAAAACGCTCCCCGCACCCCCTCCTTCGACGAGGGGGACGTGAGCAACAAGCCCGCCTGGCTCCAGGACCTGCCCCTATTTACGGACAAGGTGGAGGTCCAGATCGATACCCTCTACCAGAATCGTCTGGTAACGATGCTTGCCGCGGACGACATGGTCGAGAAGATTGTTCAGGAGCTCCAGGCGGACGGCCGCCTCGCAAACACCTTCATCCTCTTCACCTCTGACAACGGCTTCATCCTGGGACCTCACCGGTTTCCCCATGGGAAGGAAGCGGCCTACGAGGAGTCCATACGGGTCCCCCTGATAGTGCGGGGGCCGGGCGTTCCGGCTGGCCAGACCCGGGACCAGATCGTAGCCAACATCGACTTTGCCCCTTCCTTCGCGGAATGGGCCCACGCGAGCATCCCCGACTCCGTCGACGGGCGCTCCTTTGCGAGCCTTCTCACGGCCACGCCACCCGCGGATTGGCGCCGGGACCTCCTCCTCGAGCACTGGCAGAACCTCTCCGACCCCGATAATCCCAAGCAGGTCCAGGGGGGCATTCCCACTTTCTATGGCCTGCGCACCGCCGACCAGAAGACCTACGTGGAGTACATCACGGGGGAGCTCGAACTGTACGACATGACCACCGATCCCTACCAGTTGAACAATCTGGGTAACCAGGCCCCCTCCACCACCATCGGGCCCCTCAGCAGCCGCGTCGCCACCCTCAAGACCTGCAAGGGAGCCGCGTGTCGAAACTAGGAGCCGGGCGTACGGCGCGCCCGCTCCGGGGGAGGGCTCGTTCCGGACCCCCCAGGGACCGCAGGGCGCGGCCAGCCCTGCGGACGGCGCTGACTCTGGGGATCCTCCTCTCGGCCGGCCCCGCCCTCCGCGGTCAGGAGGAATCCCCCGCGGAATCCCCGGAATCCCCTCCCTGGTGGAATTTTCATTTCCAGCAGACCATCGTGATCCAGCACCACGGGAGCTTCCCCGCGGCCTACTCGGGTCAGAACAGCTTGATCCCGACACCCGAGTCCAAGACCTCAGTCACGGCGACGATCTGGGCAGGGGCGAAGCTCTGGAAAGGGGCCGAACTCTACACTAGCCCGGAGCTGAGCGGCGGCGACGGCTTGAGCCATACGTCGGGGATCGCGGGCTTTCCGAACGGCGAGGTCTACCGCATAGGCAACCCCGCGCCGGTCGCGGTCATGGCTCGGCTCTATCTCCAGCAGACCTTCGGCTTCGGCGAGGAGACCGAGCCGGTCGCGGATGCGCCCGACCAGCTCCCGGGCCGCTACCCCGTTCGGCGGCTGGTCGTGAAGTTCGGCAAGTTCAGCTTGACCGATTCCTTCGACGACAACCGCTTCAGCCACGACCCCCGGGCGCAGTTCCTGAACTGGGCCCTGATGGACAACGGGGCTTGGGACTACGCCGCCGACACCCGGGGCTACACCTGGGGCGTTCACGCCGAGTACCAGGAGCGGGGCTGGGCCCTCCGGGCCGCCGCCGTGCTCGTACCCGTCGTGGCCAACCAGCTGGAGCTGGACCTCCGAATCCACGACGCCCACGCCTGGAACTTCGAGGGGGAGCGAAAGTACAGCCTCTTCGGGCACCCCGGTGCGACCCGCCTCTTCCTCTACCGCAACCTGGCCCGCATGGGGAATTACCGGGAGGCGCTGGCGCTGTCCCCGACCGCCCCCGACATCACCCAAACCCGCAGGTACGGCCGGGACAAGAACGGAGCCGGGATCGGCTTGGAGCAGGAGGTGGCCGAGGACGCGGGGCTCTTCATGCGGGCGGGCTGGAGCGACGGCAAGAACGAGACCTGGGCGTTCACGGAGATCGACCGAACCGCCAGCCTGGGCGCGCTCTGGGGTGGCAAGGCTTGGGGGCGCAAGAAGGACTCCGTGGGGGGTGCTCTGGTCGTCAACGGCCTCTCGCGGGACCACCGGGACTACCTCGCCGCCGGAGGCTACGGGTTCATCATCGGGGACGGGGCGCTCCGTTACGGGTCAGAGATGATCCTGGAGGCCTTTTACAACCTCCAGCTCCCCCACGGCCTGACCTTGAGCGGCGACTACCAGCACGTCGTGAATCCCGCCTACAACCAGGACCGCGGTCCGGTCGACGTCGTAGGGTTTCGCGCGCATCTCGAGTTCTGAGGGGCCACGTCAGCGCCCCCTGCGAGCACGCCCCGCGATGCGGGGCCCCTCCCGCTCCGACGCAAATCTGGGGGCGGCTACGTGACTCTCTCGTGCGTTGTGACCGTGAGGATGGTAGTCTCTGCAGGAGGTGCAATGTCGAACGCGCCCTTCTCTGACGCCCGGTCATAGCTCAGTCCTTCGACACGGTTTCAAAATGGTAGGGGAGGATCGTCGCCCCTGGGGGAGGCCGCGAGCGGGGACCTAAGAGAAATGACTCGGCCATCGACTCTCCTGATCATCACCCTCTCCCTGACCGGCGCGGCCGCCTGTGGCCGTTCCCAAGACCCCACGGCCGGCAATCAGCCGCCCGCGGGCGAAGCCTGGCTCTCCCCGGAGCGGCTGGGCAAGGCCGGGATTGTGGTGAGTCCGGTCGGGGAGCAGCTGGTGGGCAACGCGGTGGTGACCAGCGGCCGCGTAACCTTCGACGATGCTCGCGTGACCCACGTCTTTGCCCCCGTGAACGGGCGGGTGGTGCGGGTTCTGGCCCAGCCGGGCCAGTGGGTGGAGCGCGGGAGCGCCCTCTTGGCCATGGCCTCACCCGACATTGGCCAGGCTTTCTCCGACTTAGTGAAGGCCAAAGCCGACCTGACCGCGGCCCAGAGCGAGTTCCAGCGTCAGAAGGAGCTGGTCGACGCTCATGCCGGCGCCCGCCGGGACCTGGAGGCGGCGGAGGACAACTTTCGCAAGGCCCAGGCCGAGCTGGATCGTGCCCAG
>DATMQU010000018.1:0-4896 GCA_035566715.1 Vicinamibacteria bacterium | reverse complement strand
AAGAATGTACGTTTCCCCCGCGCCCCAGGTTCCGCACCCGTTCAAGAACTTGCGAGGTGCGCCGGGGGTGGCCCGGCTCGACGGCCAGATGCGGCGGGTCTACTTGGGGAGGGGCTCGGGGACGGCCCCTTTTCGGGAGGGAGGAGCGACGCCGGCGGGGAAGAGGGGTGGATAGGCCGCTTAGTCCGGGCCGTGGCCTTGGACGCGGAAGGGAAGGGACAGGATCACTTCCAGGCCGCCCTCCGGTCGGTTCAAGAGCTCGAAGCGGTGGGCCGAGCCGTACAGCTGCTGGAGCCGGGCCTGGGTGTTCGCGAGGCCCACCCCCCCGCGCCGGGACATCTCGGCCTCCGACGGCAGGCCGGGGCCATCGTCGCGCACCCGGAGCTCGAGCCGCCCGTTCTCCCTTCGGGCCACGAGCTCGATCAAGCCCGCCTCCCGCCGGCGCGCGATGCCGTGCCGGAGCGCGTTCTCGACCAGAGGCTGCAGGAGCAGGTTGGGAACCTCCGCGTCCAGGGTCTCGGGGTCGACGTGGGTTTCCACCCGCAGCCGGTCCTGGAAGCGGGTCTTCTCGATCTCGAGGTAACGCTCCAGGAAGTCGAGCTCCTGCTTCAAGCTCACCTCCTGGGCTCCGATCTTGGCGAAGGAGTCGCGCAGCAGATCCCCCAGCAGGGCCAGCATCCGGTCGGCCGCTTTCAGGTCCTTCTGCATGAGGGCGGAGATGGTGTGCAGGGTGTTGAAGAGGAAGTGGGGGTGGAGCTGCATGCGCAGGACCTGGAGCTGGGCCTCGGCCAGGCGCGCCTCGAGCCGGGAGGCCCGGAGGTCCTTGGCCCGCGAGTCGCGGGCGTAGTGGAGGGCGTGGCCCACGGCCACGACGTCGATGTAGGTGAAGATGTTGCCCACCAGGAAGTGGAAGAGGAGGCCGGGGGAGAGGGGCTGGTAGAGGCTGGGGTCGGCCAGAGCGCGGCCCAGCGCGTAGCGCGCGAGGGTCGCGGGAGCTATGAACGCGGCGGGAAAGAGAAGACCGGCCAGCAAGTGGAGGGGAAGGGTGGTCCTCCAGCGCCCGCCCGAGAGCGGCCACCGCCAGCAAAACCAAAGGACGAGGGGAGAGACGAGGCCCCACAGCAGAGACTCGGCCAGGGATGCCACAAACCGTATCCAAGGCACGGGCAGGTCCCGGCCTCGGTAGTAGGCGTAGACCTGGCTCGACATGAGCGCCCAGACCACGAACCAGACCGCAAGGCTCCAGGCCCAGACGAGCGGCCAGGAGCGGGAGGCGGGAGAGGCGCCTTCGGCGGGGGGGGGCAGGTTCATGGATGGGAGCGGATTTGAAACCATTCTGAAAGATCCCTGAACGAGGGTAACGGAAAAGGGACCAACCGGCCAGGGGGTGACACGGACCCGCCTGCGGGCGGGACGAGCGGGACCCGAACGCGCGCGCGCCCTCCCCGTCGAGCCTTGGGACCGGTGCTCGAGGGGGGTGGAGGGCGGGGCCGGCCCCTCCGGGGGAGGGGGCCGTGCCCGCCCGACTCATCCCGCGAAACTGTGGACTCACCACGTTTGGGGGCAGCCTGGTCCCAAAGCCCTTCCCCGCCGCGAGGGCGTGACTACACTGGGCGTTGACGAGTTGGGGGTTCAGGCTGAGGCGAGGATGCAAGACATGGCGATAAGCGGTCAGCCGGAAAACGGGGGAAACCAGACGCATCTGAAGTATCTCCTCGAGGCTTACGAACGGCGCTTGATCGCGGACGCCCTGGCCGCTTCCGGGGGGCATCAGCGGCGGACCGCGGCCCGCCTCGGCATCCTGCCCACCACCCTCCACGAGAAGATGAAGCGGCTCGGGCTCCTGAGACGCCGTCCGCAGACGCTCGAGACCTTACGCTCGGAGGAGACCGTCGCGCGGCCCGGCTTGACCGAACTGGTCGCGAGCCGCGAGGGCCGCGAGGCCTGAGCGTCCCGCCGCACCCGGGCGCCCCCAGCCAAACTTTGGGACCGGGTGGGGGCGCTCTCTTCGTTTTTCCCTGAAAACTTGCGGCGACGGCTTGGCGCGCCCGGGGCTTGAGCCCGTGCCCGGGCTCCGCCCCCGCCCACGGCCGGGCTACCCCCGGCGCGGCCGTGACGCCGCCTTCTCCTCGTGGGCGAGCAGCGCTCGCTTGCGCTCGATGCCCCAGCGGTACCCGGCCAGGCGTCCGTCCTCGGCGATGACGCGGTGGCAGGGGATCAGGATCGAGACCCGATTGGTCGCGCAGGCGCGGGCCACCGCCCGGGCCGCGGTGGGCTGGCCCAAAGCGCGGGCGACCTCGCGGTAGGAGCGGGTCTGGCCGAAGGGGATCCGGCGCAGCTCGCTCCAGACCCTCCACTGGAAGGCCGTGGCCTGCACGTCGAGGGGCAGGTCCAGATGGGGCTCCTCACCGGCGAGGTGGCGCAGGAGGGCCCGGACCCACGGCCCGAGGCCGACGTCGTCGCGCTGGATCTCCGCCGCCGGGTACTCCTCGCGCAGCGCCTTCTCGAGCCGGAGGTCGTCGTCGGCCAGGGATACCGCGGAGACCCCGCGCTCGGTTCCCGCGACCAGGAGGCGGCCAAGCGGAGAGTCGACGATCGCATACCGGAGGCACATCCCCCGCCCCCCTCTGCGATAGGTGGCGGGGGTCATGCCCAGCGTCTCCCGAGCGCGCTCGTAGACGCGGCTGCTGGAACCGTATCCGGCTTCGAAGGTGGCCTCGGTCACGGCGCGTCCTCCCTTGAGCTGCGCCTTCAGCACCCCGAGGCGCCGGGCCTCGGCGTACTGGCGGGGCGAGATGCCCATCAGGCGCTTGAATGTTCGCTGCAGGTGGTGGGGGCCCACCCCCGCCGGCCCGCTCAGGCCGGCCAGGGTCAGGGGCTGGTCCAGGTGGCGGTCGATGTGCCGGCACAGCCGGCGGACCCACGCCGCCCGCGGGTCGCCGGTGCGGGCGGCCCGCGGCTGGCAGCGGCGGCAGGCCCGGAAGCCGGCGCCCTCCGCGGCCTCGGGCAGGGCGAAGAACACGACTCGCTCGCGGCGGGGTCGGCGCGCGGGGCAGGAGGGACGGCAGTAGATGCCGGTGGAGCGCACCCCGAAGACGAACGTGCCGTCCCGGCGGGCGTCGCGTGCGAGCACCGCCTGCCACCGCCCCTCGTCGTCGAGGGGTTCCTTGTCCGGGCTCGGCCGAACTGGATTCAGCGCCACCACACCCTGGAAGCTAGGCCCGGTTTGGGCCGGACGCCACCCGGATCTTGCCCTCAAACCGGACGACGAGAGTCTAGACCGCCGCGCCCGAGGGGGCCGCGCGCCCGCCAAGCGCCGCGCTTCAGGGGGATAATGAAGGAGTGGCGGAGGGGAGCGACCCGGCGCGCCTCGTCTGGGCCCGGACGAGGCTGCAGATCTGGCCCGAGACCTACCGCCTGGTGAGCCTGCCCAAAGAGGCGCTCGGGGAGGCCGCGGGCCTTCTGGCCGGGAGCGGCGGCGCCTTCGCCGCCCTCGTCCTCACGTCGGACGAGGTCTCGCTCACCCTGCCCGAGGACGCGTGGGCGCGGAGCCCGCTTCGAGCCCGCGCCCGGGCCGACGCCGGCCCCTACCGCGTGGTCACGCTCGACGCGGAGATCGACCTCGACGTCTGCGGCTACCTCGCCCCCGTGGCGGTGCGGCTGGCGGAGGCGGGGGTCCCGATCGTCCCCCAGTGCGCCTACACGAAGGACCACCTGCTTTTCCGGGGAGGGGACCTCGAGGGGGCGATCCGGGTGCTTCAGGACTGGATCCGCACCTGCCGGGCTTGAGGCCGGCTCAGATGGAGCGCCCCCCCAGGGACAGGAGGTCGTCCACGGCCAGGGGTTCGCGCGTCAGGAAGCCCTCCCCGAACTCGACGTCGATGCGCTGGCCGTGGCGTCGCGCCGACAGCTCGACGGTCGCCCGGAAGCGGTCGAAGGGAAGGGCCACCGCCTCGCCGGGGCCGGCCGAGAACTGGCTGGCAAAGGCGCCGATGGCCCGGAGCTTGGTCTCCCAGGTGGTCGTGATGTCCACCACGAAGCTGGGGAGGACCTCCGCCGCCTCCGTCATGGTCACGGCGTAGATCAGCTTCCGGGGGCGGTAGGCCGGCCCCAGGTCCGAGCGGTAGTTCCGGAGTCCGGCCAGGAAGCACGCGTCGTAGACAATGCGGCTGGCCGCGGCGTGGTCGGGGTGGCGCTGCTCCCAGTGCTGCAGGAGCACGACCTGCGGGCGCAGGCGGCGCAGCGCCGCCACCAGAGCGTCCTTCTGCTCGGGTACGGCGGCCAGGCGCGCGTCGGGCAGGCCCAGGGACTCCCGGTGGGCCACCCCCAGGATCCGCGCCGCCTCCGCCGCCTCCGCGGCCCGCGTCTCCGGCGTGCCCCGGCTGCCGCTCTCGCCGCGGGTCAGGTCCACGAGGGCCACCCGCCGGCCGCGCGCGGCCTCGCGGGCGATCGTCCCCCCCATGATCAGCTCGGCGTCGTCGGGGTGGGCGCACACCGCGGCGAGGTCAAAGTCGCTCACGGGCTCAGCACCCGCTCGTAGTAGCGCTCGTACTGGCTGACCACGCGGTCGGCGTTGAAGAGGAACTCCACCCGGCGCCGGCCCGCCCGCCCCATCTCCCGGCGGTGCTCTTCGTCCTTCAGGATCTCCAGCGTGCGGGCGGCCATGCCCTCCACGTCCCCCACGGGCAGAAGGAAGCCGCTCTCCGTGTGCTTCACGACCTCGGGCAACCCCCCCGCGTCGGAGCCGACCACGGGGACCCCGCTGGCCATGGCTTCCAGGGCGGAGAGGCCGAAGGATTCCAGCTCCGAAGGCAGCAGGAACACGTCGGCCAGGCCCGCGATCTCCTCGATGCTCTCCTGGGTGCCCAGGAAGCGCACCCGGTCCTCCAGGCCCAG
>DATMQU010000017.1:0-5246 GCA_035566715.1 Vicinamibacteria bacterium | reverse complement strand
GTTGGTGGGGATGAGCGTGGCCAGGACGGGGAGGCTCCGGCTGGCCTTCACCTGGTCCACGATCGAGCGAAGGGAATCAAGGGTGTAGCAGCCCGAGGGGGGGCCCACCTGGCAGGATTGGTTGTTGAAGTCGTTGGTCCCGTAGTGGATGAGGGTGTAGGCGGGCTGATCCCGGTACAGCCGGCCCGGGATGCGGTTCGCCCCGTCACTGCTGAACGTCCCGTCCTTGCCCTCGTTGATCACCTCCGCCCGGCCGAGGTAGGGCCCGAGCAGGTTCTGCAGACGCAGGCGGTAGCCGTTTCCGTCACTCGACCCGAGGCCATTGGTGATGCTGTCCCCGAAGGCCATGTAGACGTTGGGCTGGTTCGAGCCGATCGGGAGGACCACGGGCAGGTTCACGACCCCGGTCTGCGGAACCTGGACAGCGACCGGGGGGCCGGGCACGAAGAACATGGGAAGGCTCTCGGTTCGGATGGCCACGGACTGGCTTCCCGCCTTCACGCCCATGACCACGGCCTGGCCCGTAATGGCGGCGGTCTTGGCGGAGCCGACACCCTGCACCACGACGTCCACCTGGGGCAGGCGCACCGCCTCGTTCGGATCCAGCACGCCGTTGCCGTTCTCGTCGTAGAAGACGACCGCGGTGACGGGGTAGGTGGGCTCGGGGGGGGGAGTCGGCTGGGTGGGGCCGCCCGTGCCGCCGCAGGCGACGAACGAGAGCTGGACGAAAGCCAGCAGGGCGTGGCGTCGGCGCGCCATGGGGTGAACAGAGTACCACACGCCCAGCCACGGTGCTCGGTCGCCCGGGCTCCGCTTGCCGGACAGCATTGGCGGGGAGGCGCGGCTCAGGCGCCGGCCGGGGCCTTGGCGCCGCGCGGGATGAGGTGGGCCGAGCGGTCGGGGTTGGGCAGCAGACGAACCCCCACGTCGTAGCTGGGATGCACCCGGCCCGAGGCCGGTTCCACCCGCACCACCTCTCCCCGCAGGCCCACCCGGGGAGAGTCGGCGGAGCGGATGACGAGGCTGACCTTACTCCCCACCGGCACGGGCTTCTTGAGGGTCATGAGCAGGCCCCCCTCGGAGACGTTCTTGACCCGGGCCGCGACGCGCGGGCCGGGGGCCCCCAGGGTGACGGATTGGTCGGCGGGCACGCGCAGATGGCGCCGGCGCTCCCCCCGCGTGAGGGTGATCCTGTTCTTCCCCGCCGCCTTCGCGCGATAGAGGCCCTCGTCCGCCTTCACGATCAGGTCGGCGGGCGTGCCCGCATCGTCGGGGTAGGTGGCCACCCCCCCCGAGATGGTCACCTTCGGCACCATCTTCGCGCGGCGGAAGCGCTCCTCGATTCGGCGCCGGACGCGCTCCGCCACCACGTAGGCCCCGGTGCCGGAGGTCTCGGGCAGGATGACCGCGAACTCCTCCCCCCCGTAACGCGCGGACAGGTCGATCTCGCGCACGCTCTCCCGGATCAGGGCGGCGGAGCGGGCGAGGATCCGGTCTCCCTCCACGTGGCCCCGGCTGTCGTTGACGCGCTTGAAGTCGTCGAGATCGAAGAGGGCGAGGGAGGTCTTCAGCTCGTGGCGCTTGGCGCGCAGGACCTCCTGGCGCAGGGCCTGCAGGAAGTAGCTGTGGTTGAACAGGCCGGTGAGGCCATCCGTCACCGCCGAGCGCTCGGTGCGAGCGTAGCTGGAGATCTCGATGACCTTGGGGTTCTTGAGCTCGCGGTCGATGTTAAGGAAGTAGTCGAGCAGGGCCACGCGCAGCCCGGCGTCACGGCCGAGCCGGGAGCGCAGCTGCTCACGATGGCTCTGCAACCGGCGCCAGTGGCGCTGGGCCTCCGCCTCCGAGAAGTTCAGATGGGTGAGGATGTTGAGGATCGAAGAGTAAAGGGGCGTGCCCCGGGCCCGGTGTTGATCCAGCTCCGCGAGCAGCTCCTCCTCGTGGGCGGGGCCGGCCTCCAGGGCATCGAGTAGGGACTGCCGGAAGGTCGAGGGATCGACCGGGGTCTTCAAGCCATGCCACCTTTTTCGCGGGGGCGGAGAACGCCAGACTGTATGATAGGAGTCGTCGTCTTGTCCAGCCCTCGGAGGTAACCCTTGAGCCCATTCCTGGCCGCCCTCCTGGGTCTCCTCGCCGCCGCCACCGCTCCCCCGGCCGAGTTGTACTTCGAGCAGGCCACCCTCACGAGCACGGACGGCAAGCCGGGCGGCCCCGGGGTTCACTCGAGGGTCTGGTGCTCCGGCAAGCGCATGCGGCTGGAAGCAGGAGACGCGCCCGCGGGCCCCGCCTTCGTGCTCCGCCTCGACACCGGAAAGGCGTATCGGCTCGACCCCGAGCAGAAGGTGGCGGTGGTCATCGATGTGGAACGGCTGCGGGCCCGCTCCCAAATGGACCTCTCCATGGCGGGGGACCTGATGGGGGGGGCGGAGAACGGAAGGGTGCGCACCGCCGCCCTCGGCACCCCCAAGACCATCGCCGGGCAGCCCTGCCATGGATACCGCATCACGGCCCCCTCGGTGGTGATGGACCTCTACGTGACCGAGGCCATCCCGGTCGGGGTGGACGCGTTCGCGGATTTTCTGGAATGGTCGGGGGCCAGCCAGTCCCTGGGGGCCCTGCTCAGCGAGATCCGGCAGCTCCCCGGCTTCCCCATGCAGACACGGTCACGGATCACCGTCCTCGGGCAGGTGCACGAAACCTCCTCCACCATCACCCGGATCCTGGTTGGCCCCCAGCCCAAGACGCAGTTCGAGGTCCCCCCGGACTACCGCCTGGTCCCCGAAACGCCCGCGCCCTGAACCCGCGCTTCACATAAGGAGATCGCCATGGGAATCCTCTTCTCCATCATCGGCAACGCGGTGGCGCTGTTCGCGACCACCATCGTCCCCGGGATTCGCTTCACCGGGGACTGGCTGCACCTCCTGCTGGCGGGGGCGCTATTCGGCCTCTTCAACCTGATCGTGCGCCCGATAGCCCTGTTCTTGTCCATCCCCGCCCTCATCCTGACCATGGGGCTGTTCTACTTCGTCCTGAACGGGATCCTGCTCTGGGTGGTCCAGTTCCTCCTGCCCGGCTACCACGTCCGGGGCCTCGTGGCCGGAATCCTGGGCAGCCTGGTGGTGACGGTCGTGAACTGGGCCCTGCACGCCATCTTCGGGCGTAGGTAAGGCCCTTAGACGCGGCGGGCGATCGCCTCCGCGATCTCGGTGGTGCCGGCGCTGCCCCCCAGATCGCGGGTGAGGGTCTTGCCCTCGCGCAGCACCGCGAGCACGGCCGTGTGCACCCGCCGGGCGGCTTCCATCTCCCCCAGGTGCTCTAGCATCATCACCCCGGAGAGGATCAGGGCCATGGGGTTGGCCTGATTGCGCCCCGCGATGTCGGGGGCGCTGCCGTGCACGGCCTCGAAGACCGCCGTTTTCTCCCCCACGTTCGCGCCCGGGGTCATGCCCAGCCCGCCCACGAAGCCCGCACAGAGATCGGACACGATGTCGCCGTAGAGGTTCTCGAGGAGGAGGATGTCGAAGCGGGTGGGGTCGAGCACGAGCTGCATGCAGCAGTTGTCCACGATGATCTCGTCGTAGGTCACGTTCGGAAACTCCCGGGACACCATCCGGCAGCAGTCCAGGAAGAGGCCGTCGGAGAGCTTCATGATGTTGGCCTTGTGGACCGCGCTCACCCGCTTGCGGCCGTGCTTTACCGCATACTCGAAGGCGAACAGCGCGATCCGCGTGGAAGCCCTCTCCGTGATGACCTTGATCGACTCCACCACCCCCGGCACCACCACGTGTTCGAGGCCGCTGTAGAGGTCTTCCGTGTTCTCGCGGACCACGACCAGATCCACGTCCTCGTAGCGGCTCTTGACCCCGGGGAGGGTCTTGATCGGCCGCAGGTTTGCGTAGAGGTCGAGGGTCTTCCGGAGCTCCACGTTGACGGAGCGGTGGCCCTTCCCCACCGGGGTCTCCGTGGGCCCTTTGAGGGCCACGCGATTGCGGCGGACGGAGTCGAGGACGCGGGCCGGCAGCGGGCTGCCGTGCTCGCCGATTGCGCAGGCCCCCGCCTGCTCCGTCTCCCACTCCAAGTCGAGGCCGGTGGCGGAGAAGACCCGCACCGCGGCCGCCGCCACCTCCGGCCCGATGCCGTCTCCCGGGATCAGGGTGATGCGGTGGCCCATATCAAGCCACCAAGTCGTCCTGCAGGAGCCGCAGGACCTCGTCCGTGGTCGCCGCCCGCTTCAGGATCTTGAGATCCTCGAGGCTGATCTTGCCCCGGGCGAGCAGGGTGTTGCGGAGCCAGGCCAGAAGGCCGTCCCAGTAGCCGTCGTCCCCGGCCAGGATGACGGGGAAGGGCTTCACCTTGCGCGTCTGGACGAGGGTGACCGCCTCGAACAGCTCATCCAGGGTGCCGAAGCCGCCGGGGAGGATCACGAAGGCCTTGCTGTACTTCACGAACATCACCTTCCTCACGAAGAAGTATCGGAAGGAGACGGTGGTGGTGAGGTAGGGGTTGGGCTGCTCCTCGTGGGGGAGCTCGATGGCGAGGCCGACCGACTCGCCCCCGGCCTGGAGCGCCCCCTTGTTGGTCGCCTCCATGTCCCCGGGGCCCCCCCCCGTGATCACGGTGTGGCCGGCCCGGGCCAGGGCCTGGCCCAGTTCCTCCGCCCGGCGGTAGTCCTCGCTCCCCGGCTGGCTCCGGGCGGAGCCGAAGACCGTGACCGCCCGGGGCACCTGGGAGAGCGTCTCGAACCCCTCCACGAATTCCGCCATGATGCGGAAGATCCGCCAGGTGTCCTTGACCGCGAAGTCCAGAAGGTACGGTCGTTGCTCCAAGCCCCACTCCCACAAGGGATTCCGCGATGATAGGCGACGCCGCCCTCGGAAATCAAACCCTCCTTCCGGGAACCCTTTTCCCGCCCCGGGCGTTAACGAGGTGGGTGACCGGCTGCCGCCGGTCCGGGGAGGGCGCATGAGGGGGGGCGGCATTCTCGGGGTGGTGCTGGCCGCGGGCCTGGGCACGGCGTGCTTCGTGGAGGTCCATAAGGTGGCGGACCCGCGGGCGGCCTTCGAGAAGGCGAAGGCGGAGGCCCAGCGCTATCAGGGCCAGCCCGGTCCGGGGCACGAGCTGAACGTACTCGTCTACGATGGCCACGATGGCGAGCTGGTCCAGGTCTCCCTCCCCCTGTGGCTCGTGCGCAAGCTCGACCGCGAGGGAGGGGACCTCGAGCTGGACGGGCCGGAGGGGCGCGTGAAGGA
>DATMQU010000016.1:0-9040 GCA_035566715.1 Vicinamibacteria bacterium | reverse complement strand
TACGCGCGGGGGGGACGAACGCGCTCTGCGGATAGTCGCTGATCAGTCGGTTGAGGTGGGGCAGGGCCTCGGGCGCCCGTCCCGCCGCGCCCAGACACTCCGCCAAGCGAAAGAGGACCTCGTCGATCCGGTCGTAGTCCGGATAGTCGGTGAGGATGCCTTCGTAGCGGAGGATCGCCGCCCGCCAGGCCTGCCGGGTCTTCTGATAGAAGTACCCGGCGTGGAACTCCGACTGGGCCAGGCCCTGGCGGAGGTCGTGGATCCGGGTTCGGGCTGGCTCCACGTAGGAGGACGAGGGATAGATGTCGAGCAGCCGCTGGTATTCCTCAAGGGCCTTCTGCGTCGAGGTCTGATCCCGGTCGGGGCTGTTCTTCTGGCGGAAGTAGGCCTCGGCGGCCTGGAACTGGGCGTAGTCGCTCTTGGGGTGGGACGGGTAGAGGGTGAGGAACTCCCGGTACTTGGCGACGGCCAGGATGTAGTTCGCGGTCCCACCCTCCTTGAGGTAGCTCTCGGCCAGGGCGAGCCGCGCCTCCGGCCCGAACTCGCTCTGGGGGAACCCATCGATGATCCGCTTGCAGAGCTGACGGGCGCTGTCCCATTGGTTGCCCTGTAGAGCCTTTTGCGCGGCCTCCCAGATCACGCGGTCGGAGTTGCTGGACAGGGACGCGATGTCCGGCTTGCCGTGGGCGCAGCCCAGGGGCACGAGCAGGAGCAGGAAGCCCAGCCGCTTCAATTTGTGCTCCGGAGCCAGTCCCACTCCCGGGCCAGGCCGTCGCCCAGGGCCATGTTCGAGCGGAAGCCCAGGTCACGCCGGGCGGCGGTGGTGTCGGCAAAGGTGTCCCTCATGTCGCCCTTCTGGGGCTCCTCCCGAAGGGTCTCCAGCCGGCGGCCGGTGATCCCCTCGATGGTGCGCAGGACCTGGTTCAGCGAGACCCGCTCGCCGCCGCCCACGTTGTAGACGGCGCCCGGTCGGCCGGACACCGCGGCCGCCCGGGTGGCAGCCACGATGTCCAGGACGTAGGTGAAGTCGCGGGTCTGCTCCCCGTCTCCGTAGAGGTGGATGGGGGTGCCCTCCCGGGCCGCGGCCAGGAACCGGTGGAAGGCCATGTCCGGCCGTTGCCTCGGCCCGTAGACCGTGAAATACCGCAGGCTCACCACGGGCAGGGCGTGGCTCTTGTGGTAGAGCTGACCGAGGTGCTCCGCGGCCAGCTTGGTCACCCCGTAGGGGGAGACGGGGTGGCAGTGCGAGTCCTCGCGCAGGGGTAGGGTGGGGGAGTCGCCATAGACGGAGGAGGAGGAGGCGTAGACCAGGCGGGGCTTGCTCGCCGCCACCGCCGCCTCCAGCAACCGCTGGGTGGCGAGCACGTTATGGTCCGTGTAGAGGGAGAAGTCCCGGCCCCAGGACGCCCGCACGCCGGCCTGGGCGGCCAGATGAAAGACCTGCTCCGCACCCCCCAGCAGGGCCGCGAGGTCCTGGTCTTGGAGGCGCCCCTCCACGAACCGAAAGGCCCGATGATCGCGGGCCCGGGCGAGGTTTCGCTCCTTGATGACCCGTGGGTAGTGGTCCACGAAGCAGTCGATGCCGAGGACGTCGTGGCCGTCGTCGAGGAGGCTCTCGACGAGGTGGGAGCCGATGAAGCCGGCCACGCCGGTCACCACCGCCTTCACGCGAGACGGCTCCGCAGCGCGGGCGGGAAGCGGCGGGGCCGGCCCCGCCCGTTCACGGCGGCATGGGCCGTGAAGGCGGTAGCCAGGAGGCCGTCGGCCCCGGTCCGGCGGACCTCGTATTCGAAGGTGATACGGGCCCCGGTGAGGGAGGTGACCCGCGTCCGGATCTCGAGCTCGTCGTCGTAGAGAGCCGGCCGCAGAAAGCGGGCCCCCGTCTCGATGACGGGCAGACGCAGGTCCTGCTGCTCGAGTTCCCGGTAGGTGAGGCCGCGGTGGCGGAGGAGGTCGGTGCGCCCCACCTCGAACCAGGCGAAGTAGTCGCCGTGGTAGGCCACCCCCATCTGGTCGGTCTCCGCGTAGCGGACGCGGATGGTGGACGAGGACGCCGGGCTCACCGGCAGGCCTCGATCAAGCGCCGGACCCCCGCCTCCGCATCTCCCTGCCCGAAGACGGCGCTGCCCGCCACGAGCACGTCCGCCCCCGCGTCCAGGAGGGAGCGTATGTTCTTGGCGTCGACGCCGCCGTCGACCTCGATCTGGGCGTGCAGCCCGCGCTCCTCCAGCATCCGCTTCAGGCGCCTCACCTTGTCCAGGCTCTCGGGTAGGAAGGCCTGGCCCCCGAAGCCCGGGTTCACGGACATGACCAGCACGTGAGCCAGCTCGGGCAGGATCTCCTCCAGGGTGCCCAGGGGGGTGGAAGGGTTCAGGGCCACGCCCGGACGGACCCCTCGGCCCGCCAAGTGGGCCACCGTGCGCTGCAAATGGGGCATGGCCTCGACGTGGAGGCTGATCCAGTTGGCCCCCGCGTCGATGAAGGCATCGGCGTAGCGGTCGGCGTTCTCGATCATCAGGTGGACGTCGATGGGGAGTTCGGTGGCCCTGCGCACCGCCTGTACCACTAGCGGGCCCATCGTGAGATTGGGGACGAAGTGCCCGTCCATGACGTCCACGTGGACCAGGCCCGCCCCCCCGCGCTCGGCCCGCGCCACCTCCTCGGCGAGCCGGCCGAAATCCGCGGAGAGTATCGAAGGGGCGAGGATCACGGCGTGGCCTTGCTGATGTCGAGGCTCACGGAGCTGCGGGAGCTGACCCGGTGGCCGGCGGCGGGGGTCTGGCGGAGCACGATGCCGGGGGCCACGCCGGGGTAGGTGCGGTACCGCACCTCGGCCACCTTGAGGCCGGCTGCGCGCATGCCTTCGAGGACGTCCTCCGCCTTGCGGCCGATGAGGTCGGGCATCAAGTAGTCGGCTCCCGCGGGGCCGCGGCTCACGAGCAGGGAGATGCCCTCCCCCATGGCATCGGCTTCCCCCGCCGGCGGGTGTTGGACCAGGATCGTCCCTTCCCCTTGGGGGTCGTTGACTTCGATCACCCGCGCGATGGGGAGCTCGGCCTGCTCGAGGGTGAGCCGCGCCGTGCGCAAGCTCTCACCCTCCACGGCGGGAACCGCCAAGCGCCGGGGGCCCAGGCTGAGCCAGACCCGGATGCTGCGGTGGGCCTTGAGGGCGGAGCCGGCCGTGGGCTCCTGGGCCAGGATGTGGTCCGCGGGCACCCGGAGGTCGTTGCGCTTGCCCTCCACGCGGATGGAGAGGCCCCTGCGGGCGGCCAGGACCCCGGCCTCGGGGATGCGCCGGGCCACGAGCGAGGGCACGACCACGTCCTGGGAGGTCAGCACGGCTCGCATGGTGAGGAGGGCGCTCGCGCTCATGGCGGCCAAGAGGGCCAGGAAGAGAAGGCCGTTCTTGACGAGGAGGACGGCGAAGCGCTGGATGGTCAATGGTCGTTTTCGTTAGGGCCCGTCCCGGACGAGGGACAGACGGAAAGATTACCACAAGGACGCTCGTCCCTCAGGGGCTAGGCCCCCGCGGAGCGATGCAGGAGGGCGGCGAAGAAGGCGTCGCCGCGATCGCGCTCCGGGCGAAGGCGCAGGAAGGGCCCATCCGCAAAGGGGGCGGCCCAAGCGGGAAGGGATGCGGGCGCGAAGCCCGGGTGGGAGGCCAGGAAGGGGGCGATCACTCCCTCGTTCTCCTCGTCCTCCACGGAGCAGGTCGCGTAGACGAGCGCCCCTCCCGGCTTCACGATCGGGGCCAGACTCTCCAGGAGTTCCCTCTGCCGACGGGCCTGGCGCGGGATGTCGGCGGGGCGGAGCCGCCAGCGAATGTCCGGGTGGCGCCCCAGGGTGCCGAGGCCGGTGCAGGGGGCGTCGAGGAGCACGGTGTCGAAGGCGGCCCGGAAGGGCGGCCGACGGGCATCCGCCCCCAGGGGAAAGACGTTGGTCGCGCCCCAGCGCCGGCAGAGCGCGGCGAGCGTGCGGAGGCGTCGGGGCGCCGCTTCTCCCGCCACTACGACCCCCTGCCCCAGATCTCCGATCAGGAGCGCCTTGCCCCCGGGAGCGGCGCAGGCATCCAGGACGCGGCCGGGACGGGCGGCGAGATGGGCCACCATCTGCGAACCCTGGTCCTGGACGTAGAGCACGCCCGCCGAGGCCAGCTCCGCCCACCGGCCCTCCATGGCCTCCCAGCCTCCGGGCACGGCCAAGGGCCGGAGGGTGAGGGCGGCCTGGGCCCGAGCGTGGGCGTCGCCCAGGCGGGGGTTCAAGCGGAAGAAAACCGGCGGCGGTTCCAGGAAGGCGCGCGCCCGGCTCACCGCCGCCGCCGGCCCCAGCCGGCGGAGCCAGCGCTCGGCCAGCCAGATGGGGAGCGATCCGGAGGTGGTCAGCCAGGCCAAGGGATCCCGCTCCGGGTCGGGCTCGGCGGGCGGGCCCACGCGCAGGAGCTGGCGGAGGACGGCGTTGACAAAGCCGCCCGCCTTCCGCGAGCGGTCGCGGACGAGGTCCACCGCCTCGGAGACGGCGGCTCGCCCGGGGACGCGCAGATGGAGGATCTGGTAAGCGCCCAGGCGGAGGGCGGTGCGCACGGGAGCGTCCAGCTCACGGAGGGGCCGGTCCAGGAGGGGCTTAAGGGCGTGGTCCAGCCCGCCCCGGCGCCGCAGGGTTCCTAGGACGAGCTCGTGGAGGAAAGCGCGCTCGCGCGGAGGGAGAGCCTCCGCCTCCGGCGTCGCGAGGAGATCGGCGAGGGTCGCGCGCCCGGACTCCGTGCGGGCGAGGATCTGGAAGGCGAGCCGCCGGGTGGGCGTGGGCACGGTCTAGCCGAAGCGGGCCCCCGGGTGGAGCCGCGCTCCCGAGCTGAAGGCCAAGGCCCCCATGGGGCGGCGGCCTTCGAGCTGGACCTCGAGGAGCTCGAGGCGGGTGCTGGGGCCGCAGGCCACGAGGAGGCCCTCCCGGCCCACGCTCACCACCGTTCCTGGCTCGCCGGGCCCCCCGGACGCGGGGCGGGCCCGCAAGACCTTCAGGACGCGGCCCTGCCAGAGGGTGTCGGTCCCCGGCCAGGGGTTGAAGCCGCGCACCCGCCGGGCCAGGACGTCGGCGGGCACGCTCCAGTCGATCCTCCCATCTTCTTTCTTAAGTAGGGGCGCGTAGCTGGCGAGAGAATGATCCTGCGGCTGGGGTCGGAGAAGACCCTCCCCGAGACCGCGCACCGTCTCCAGGAGGAGCTCCGCGCCCAAGCGGGCCAGGCGGGGCTCCAGCTCGGCGGCCGTCTCCCCGGGCCCGATCGGGGTGGAGCGGGCGAGGAGAAGGGGGCCGGTGTCGAGACCCTCGTCGATCAGCATCGTGGTGACGCCGGTCTCCGTCTCTCCGCCCGCGATTGCCCAGGCGATGGGGGCCGCCCCCCGGTAGCGGGGGAGGAGCGAGCCGTGGACATTGACCGTCCCCCGGGGGGGGATCTCGATCACGCCCGGGGGGAGGATCTGGCCGTAGGCCACAACCACCTGCAGCTCGGGGGCGAGCGCGCGCAGGGCCTGGAGGGCCTCGGGGTCCCGAACCCGCCGAGGCTGCAGCACGGGGATGTGGCGCGCCTGGGCCACCGGCTTGAGGGGCGGCGGGGCCAAGGCCCGGCCCCGCCCCTTCTCCCGGTCAGGCTGGGTGACGAGGGCGGCCACGTCGTGGCCGGACGCGATCAGGGCCTCGAAGGAGGGGATCGCGAAGGATCCGCTGCCCAGAAACACGATCCGCATGCTCAATCGTCCCAGTCATCGTTCTTCGCCCTCTTCCGGAGCTTCCGTTGGAGAAGGTCGCGCTTCAGGGGGGAGAGGCGGTCCACGAAGAGCAGGCCGTCGATGTGGTCGATCTCGTGGCAGAAGGCCCGGGCGAGCAGCTCGGTGGCGGTGAAGACGCTCTCATTCCCCTGCAGGTCGAGCCCCTTGACCGTGACCTTGGCGGGGCGCACGGGGGATCCCGCGTAGCCGGGAACGCTCAGGCAACCCTCCTCGTGCCGCTGCTCGCCCGCCTTCTCCACCACCTCGGGGTTGATGAGGCGGATGAGCTGCTTGTTGTCTTCGCCCACCGAGAGGTCGATCACGATCACGCGGAGGGGGACGCCGATCTGGGGCGCGGCCAGGCCAATGCCGGGAGCCGCGTACATGGTCTCGACCATGTCCTGGACCAGGGTCACGATGCTCCCGTCGACCTCGGGTACGGGGGAGGCCGGGGCGTGCAGGACGGGGTGACCGAACCTCACGATGGGCCGGATGGCCATGGATCTCCTCGAGGGGGGAAGGGCAGGGGGGGAGCCCGCCTTCTCGGGCCCTCCACCGTGTTCAGGGTCCCTCGCGCGTCCGGCGGGAGAGCAGCTCGCGCCACCGAAGGCGCGTGGCCTCCAGGTGGTCGAGCAGCTCGGTCAGGGAATCACCCCCCAGCTTCTCGAGCAGGGCGTCCGCCACCACAAAGCCCACCATGGCCTCGCCCACGACCCCGGCCGCGGGCACCACACAGGTGTCGCTGCGCTCCACGGACGCGGCCTGGGGTTCCTTGGTCTTGAGGTCGATCGAGCGCAAGGGGATGAGGAGGGTGGGGATGGCCTTCACCACCGCCTGCGCGCGCAGCTCCTCCCCGTTGGTCACGCCGCCCTCGAGGCCCCCCGCCCGGTTGCTGCCGCGGTGCAGCCCCCGGGTGTCGTCGTAGAGGATCTCGTCGTGGAAGGCCGCCCCCGAGGTGTGGCCGGCCGCGAAGCCCGCCCCCAGGGCCACCGCCTTGACGGCGGGGATCGACATCAAGGCTTGGCCCAGGCGCCCGTCCAAGCGGCGGTCCCACTGGGCGAAGGAGCCCAGGCCGGGGGGCAGACCGCTCACCACGACCTCGAAGATTCCCCCCACCGTGTCACCGTCCTTCTTGGCCCGGTCGATCTCCGCCACCATGGCCGCCCCCGCTCCCGGGTCCGCGCAGCGCACCGGGCTCTCCTCCACCCGCTCCAGAGACTCCCAGCTCAGGGGGGGGCCGGGGGGAAGCCCGGCCCCCCCGATCCGGGTCACGTGGCTGCGCACCGCGATCCCGCAGGCGGAGAGGAGCGTGCGCGCGAGGGCGCCCGCCGCCACCCGGGCCGCGGTCTCGCGGGCGCTGGCCCGCTCGAGCACGTTGCGCAGATCGTCGGTCAGGTACTTGAGGGCCCCCGCGAGGTCGGCGTGGCCGGGCCGAGGGTACTTGAGCACGCGTCGATCGCGCGCCTCCGGGGGCCGGGGCTCGGATGACATCACGTCGCGCCAGTTCTCGAAGTCCCGGTTCCGGATCAGGAGGCTCACCGGGCTGCCGAGGGTCCGCCCGTGGCGCACGCCCGAGAGCACCTCCACCTGGTCGCTCTCGATCTTCATGCGTCCGCCCCGGCCGTAGCCGCCCTGCCGGCGCCGGAGGTCGGCATCGATGGACTCGCGGTCGACGGGCAGGCCCGCGGGCAGGCCCTCCACGACCACTGTCAGCGCGGGCCCGTGCGACTCTCCCGCGGTCAAGAACCGCAACATGAACGGAGACTAGGGCACCCCCCGGGACCTGTCAAGAAACGGCGGGCGCGAGAGCGGGGCGGCGCGGCTCCTCCCCCGGGGGGCCGCTCAGGCCTCGGGGGCGGTGACCTCGTCCACGATCAGGCGGCGGTGCAGCTGGCGCATGGCCTCGGGGACCTCGCCTTCCTCGATGAGGAGGCTGATGCGGAAGCTGGAGGTGGAGAGGCCCAGGACCGCGACCCCCATCCCGGTGAGGACGGCCAGGGCCTCGCGGACGTTGCGGAAAGTGGCGTTGATCCCGGCCCCGATGGCGGAGACCGCTCCCACGCCTGCGCGCAGGCGAACCTGGCCACCGAGTTCTGCCTCCAGCGCGGGGTAATCGGGCAGGTCCGGCCGGGACAGGACGAGGGAGGCGTGGCCCGCGCTCCCCTCAAAGACCAGCTGCTTCCCACCCGTGGAGCGTTCGTCGAGCCGGGCCAGAAGCCGGGCCAGCGCCCCGGGGCCCCCGTTCGGGAGGGACAGGACCACGAGGCCGGTTTCCCCCGCCACTCCCACCACCCGGCCGGGCGCCCGGGGGGGGACGCGCCGGATCACGGTCTCGCCCGGGCCGCCTGCGCTCGCACGCGCATAGAGCGCGATGCCCCTCTCCTTGGCGAACTCCACGGCTTGGGCGTTCAAGACGCGGGCCCCCGCCTCCGCCAGCTCCTGCATCTCCGGATACGAAATCTCGGCCAGGCGGCGCGCCTCGGGCACGAGCCGGGGGTCGGCGGAGTAGACGCCGTCCACGTCGCTGTAGATCTCGCAGGCCTCGGCGTCGAGGGCGGCGGCCAGGGCCACGGCCGTGGTGTCGGACCCTCCCCGCCCGAGGGTGGTCACCTCGCGCTTGTAGGAGACCCCCTGATAACCGGCCACGATCACCACCTTGCCCCGGGCCAGCTCGTCCTGCACCCGGTACGGGCGGACCTCCACGATGCGGGCGTTGGTGTGGGCGTCGTTGGTGATGATGCCGGACTGGGAGCCGGTGAAGCTGACGGCGGGGACCGAGCGCGCGTTCAGGGCCATGGAGAGCAAGGCCATGGATATGCGCTCCCCCGCGGAGAGCAGCATGTCGAGCTCTCGCCGGGCGGGGCTGGGGCAGATCCGCTGGGCCAGGCCCAAGAGCTCGTCCGTGGTGTCGCCCATCGCGGAGACCACCACCACCACGTCCTTGCCCGTGGCCCGGGTGGCGGCGATGCGGTCGGCCACCTGCCGGATGCGGTCGACGTCCGCGACCGAGGAGCCGCCGTACTTCTGGACCACGACCCCCAAAGCCACCCCCGCGGGCATTGTAGCGGGCTTTCTCGCGCCCGCGCGGGTCGTGTCCGTTCCTACTGAATGACGATCGTGCCTTGGAAGAGGGTGTTGGTCGGCATGCCGTGGTCGTGATAGCCGCAGGTCCGCGCCACCGTGAACACGCCGGTGGTCCGGGTCTCGCCGGGAGCAAGGACGCCGACGTCGTTGATGGGGGGACAGTCGGTGTGTTCGGGGTGGGGATCGGAGAAGATCTC
>DATMQU010000015.1:0-2869 GCA_035566715.1 Vicinamibacteria bacterium | reverse complement strand
ATGTCCTCCGCGGACCGGACGGAGACGACGTCCACACCCCGCGGCGCGGGCAGCGAGGTGGGGCCGGAGATGAGGGTCACGCGCGCCCCCCGGTCGCGCGCGCTTTCCGCCAGACGGTAGCCCATGCGCCCCGAGGACCGGTTGGAGACGAAGCGCACGGGGTCGATGTCCTCCACGGTGGGGCCCGCGGTGACGAGCACCGCCTCCCCCGCCAAGTCCCCCCGCCGGGCCAGGGCGCCGAGGGCCGCTTCCACGATCTCCCCCACCTCGGCCAGGCGGCCCTTGCCCAGCCAGCCGCAGGCCAGATAGCCCGCGCCCGGCTCCACGATGCGGACCCCGTGGCCGCGCAGGATGCGCAGGTTTTCCAGCACCGCCGGGTGGCTGAACATATTGACGTTCATGGCCGGGGCCACCACCACGGGCGCGGTGGTGGCGGTGTAGAGGGTGCTGAGGGCGTCGTCCGCGATCCCCCGCGCAAACCGGCCCAGGGTGTTCGCGGTGGCGGGGGCCACCA
Organism: Vicinamibacteria bacterium; assembly: GCA_035566715.1. Lineage (GTDB taxonomy): Bacteria > Acidobacteriota > Vicinamibacteria > Fen-336 > Fen-336 > DATMML01. The sequence goes on along the minus strand of DATMQU010000015.1, from coordinate 2,355 downwards.
GCAGCAGGTCGGCCGCGTCGGCCAGGCTGATGTGGCGGATGTCGCTCTGCTCCCCCAGGCCAAACTGATCGACGAAGACCGGATGATGGGAGAGGGCCTCGAAGGTCAGGGGGGCCACGAACTTGGTCGCGCTCTTCGTCATGACCACGTGGACGTCCACCTCGCGCTTCTGCAGCTCGCGCAGGATCTCGCAGGCCTTGTAGGCCCCGATGCAGCCGGTGACGCCCAGGACGACCGTCGGCAAGGGCTCTCTCAGGCTTCGGGCACGGGCACGGGCGGTTTTTCGTCCCGGACCTCCCAGGACACCGCCCCCGCCAGGACCTCGTCGATAGCCACCCGCGTGGCCTTGCGGCTCTTCACCTCGACTCGAGGCTTGGCCCCGTTCTGAAGCTGCTTGGCGCGCTGGGCGGCCACGGTGATGAAGCGGAACTTGCTGTCCACGTCTTTGGGCAGGATTAATTGCGGCTGGCTTGGCTGCTGTATCACTTCATGTCTCCTTGCTCGAGGCGAAAGTGGCCAGAATGGCCCGGGCCGTCCCTTCCATGCGACTCATCCGAAAGCGGGTGGCCTTGATGACGGCCTTCAGCGCCTCCACGCAGGCGGCGAGGTCGTCGTTCACGATCGCGTAATTATACTCCATGCAGCGGCTTAGCTCCTCCCGCGCCACCTCCAGCCGGCGGCGGATGGCGGCCTCGTCGTCTTGGCCCCGCCCCCGCAGGCGCCGCTCGAGGTCCTCATAAGAAGGGGGCAGGATGAAGACGGTCACGGCGTCGGGGAGGATGGCCCGCACCTGGGCCGCTCCCTGCACGTCCAGATCCAGGAGCAGATCCACCCCTTCCCGCTGCGCCCGCTCGTACTCCGCGAGCGCGGTCCCGTAGAGGTACCCGTGCACAGGGGCCCACTCCAGGAGCAAGCCTTGCTCCTTCATCCTCTCGAAGGCCGCGTGGTCCACGAAGTGATACTGCACCCCCTCCTTCTCGCCCGGCCGGGGCGGGCGGGTGGTGTGGGACACGGAGAAACGGATCCCCTCGAGCTCACGGAGCACCACTCCCAGAACGGTGGACTTCCCCGCCCCCGAGGGGGCGGAGACCACCACCACGCTCGGCCGCGGATTACTCAACGTTTTGGACCTGTTCCCGTAGCCTCTCGACCTCGCTCTTGAGGCCCACCACCTCCCGCACGAGGGCGGCGTCGGCGATCTTGCTCCCGATGGTGTTGGCTTCCCGCATCAGCTCCTGGGCCAGAAAGTCCAGGCGCTTCCCCGAGGGCGGCGGCCCCTCGACGAGCTCCCGGGCCATGGCCGCGTGGGAGCGGAGGCGCTGGACCTCCTCGCTCACGTCGTGCCGCTCCACCGCCCGCACCACCTCCGGGTACAGGCGGGCGTCGTCGAGGCCCAGCTCCACGGAGAGGCCGCGCAGCCTCTCCAGCAGGACCTCGCGGCGCGCGTCCCGGGCCGCCGCGGAGAGGGCCTCGATGCGGTCCGCCCCCCCCGCGATGGCGGCCAGGCTCCGCAAGAGCTCGCTCTCAAGCCGCCGCCCCTCCGCCTCCCGCATCGCGCCCAGGCCCTGAAGCGCCTGCCCCACGAGGGCGAGCAGGCGCCCCCGCCGTTCGGGGTCCAGGACGGGGGGGGCTTCCGCGGTCTGGAGCGCGCCCGGGAAGCGAAGGATGTCCGACACCTGCACCCCCCCCTCCAGACCGTATTCGGCCTGCATCTGGCGCAAGGTGTGTACGAGCTGCGCCACCAGGGGGCGGGAGGCCACCACCTCTTCCGCCCAGGCGTCCGGAAACGTGGCTTCCAGCGTGAGCTCCACCCGGCCCCGGTACATCTGGGAGTGCACCAGTTCCTTGATCTCGGGTTCGAGGGGGAGCAGCCGTCGGGAGAGGTGGACGGTGAGGTCGAGATAGCGGTGGTTCAGGCTGCGCACGGTGACCGCCGCCCGCAGCGTCTCGGACTCCGCCGCTGCGGACCCGAAGCCGGTCATCGACCGGATCATACCGCGGGGTCCTCGGGCGCGAACTGCAGGTCGTGGAGCCGGCTGTAGACGCCCCCCTTGCGGAGAAGCTCCTCGTGCGTCCCCACTTCCCGGACCTCTCCCCCCTCCAGGACCACGATGCGGGCGGCATCCCGAACCGTGGCCAGGCGGTGGGCGATGACGAGGGTCGTGCGTCCCTTCATGAGGTTGGCGAGCGCGTCCTGCACGAGCCGCTCCGATTTCGCGTCCAGGGCGGAGGTGGCTTCGTCCAGGATGAGGATGGGCGGGTCCTTCAGGATGGCCCGCGCGATCGCGATGCGCTGCCGCTGCCCCCCCGAGAGCCGGCTCCCCCGCTCCCCGATCACGGTGTCGTAGCGCCGGG
>DATMQU010000014.1:0-2316 GCA_035566715.1 Vicinamibacteria bacterium | reverse complement strand
CGGGGCGGAAGTAAGGTCCGCGCGCGCGGCCGGGTGGGGGCGCGTTCGGGTCCGCGGAGAGCCAGTTGTCGAGATAGAAGAGCATGGCCGGGCTCTCCGCAGTGGCCAGGAGCAGGTCCTCGAACCGGCCCCAGGCCCGCGGCCGGATGACGTCCCGCTCGTACTCGCCGATCAGGAAGCGCTCGGGGCCTTTCTGCGCGAAGACGTTGAAGTGGTTCATCCAGAAATCGACCACCACTTCATCGAGCTGTCGCTCGCTATAGAGCGCGCGGAGGACCTTGGCTTCCTGCAGCTCGTCCAGCACCTGGCGGGGGTTGCCCTCCATCATGGGAGCGTACTTCTTCAGGAGGTCGCGGCGGGCTTGCTTCTGCTCCTCCTCGCTTGCCTTCTCCAGCTCCGCCCGGGCTTTCGCCGCCGCTTGCCGGGCCTCGGGCGGGATCTCGTAGCCCTGGAGAAGCTCCGGGGTGGAGAGGCCTACCGTCTTGAGGAGCGCCAGGCGGGCAGCTAACCCGCGGTCGGGAGCGCCCTCGGGGCGCAGCTGCTCATCGATCCACTTCTTGACGCCCACGACCCTCAGGGTCTCGAGATCACGCGGCCGGGGTCCGTAGCCGAGCCGGTTCAGGACATGGACGAGGGTGGCCTCATCCGGGGGAGCGGCCTGGAGGCCACCCGGGCTCACCAGGGCGAGGCTCAGGATCAGGCTTGCCGCACCTCGAAGAGTCGCGTTGCGCTGGCCAGTCTTCCTCTTCACTCTCTATTGGACCCGGCCCGGGAGGGGGGGGTTGAACCCCAATTCGGCCTTGCGCGCCTGTGTATTTTTCCTTAAAATGCAAGACGTTACGTACCCTTGGTTAAGGGAGGCCCTTCCATCCTGAAGACGTGGCTGCGGGCCGTGGTACTGATCGCCCTCGCGTCCCCCAACCTGGCCGCCGTTCCGGGACCCATCGTCGTCCTCACCGAAGGCCAAAGGCGGGAAATTCTGGCCGTGGCCCGGGGCGATGTCGAGCTGCTGCCCCTCGACCAGGTGCTCGCCGGTCTGGGCATCTCGGTCCAGAGCGATGCTGCGGGCGGTGCCGTCACCCTCACCTTCCAGAAGCACGAGGTGAGCCTCTACAACAAGAAGAGCCTGGCCTCCGTGGACGGGGACCTGCGGCTGCTCTCGGCGGCGGTGGTCCTAGAGGAAGGGAGATGGTTGGTGCCCGTGGACTCGATTCCGCGCCTGCTCGGCCCCCTCCTCGGCCGGCGCGCGGAGTGGCGCCCGGCCTCGCGCGTCCTCGTGCTCGGAAACGTGAGCATCCCCCACATAGGGGTCAGTACGTTCGTCTCCGGAGACGTGGCCCGGGTGGTGCTGGAGGCCAGCGAGAAGGTCCCCTTCCGCGTCCTCCAGGAGGACGGACGGGTGACGGTGGGGATCCCCCGCGACCTCGTGGACGTGGGCTTCCAGCAGCAGCGCCTGACGGGCGGGATCGTGGACCTCGTCCAGTTCGTGGGGGGCCGGGAGAACCTCTTCGCGATCACGCTGGGCCGCCGCTTCCAGCACCTGAAGGCGGCGGAGCAGGAGTCCCCGGTTCGGCTGGTCCTCGAGTTCGAGGGCCCGCCCCTGCCCCCACCCCGCGCCTCCGCCCCCGCGCCCCGGCCCACCCCCACTCCGGAGCCCACCAGCGTCCGCACGGTGGTCATCGACGCCGGGCACGGCGGACAGGAGGTGGGGGCACAGGGACCGGGGGGAACCTTGGAGAAGGACGTCACCCTGGCCCTGGCGCGCAAGCTGCGCGCTCAGATCGTGAACAACCTCGGGTTGCAGGTCTTCCTCACCCGCGAAAAGGACGAGGAGCTGGGGCTCGACGAGCGGACTGCCATCGCCAACAATTACAAGGCCGACCTGTTCGTTTCCATCCACGCCAATGCCAGCAGCAGCCACGGGGCGAACGGAAGCGAGGTCTATTTCCTGTCCTACCAGGCGAGCGACGAGGAAGGACGCCGTATGGCCCGGACGGAGGGCGAGGCCGTGCCCGCGTCGGGGGCGGCCCCCGGCTCGGACCTGGCCCTGATCCTCTGGGACATGGCCCAGGCCGAGCACCTGGAGGAGTCGTCCGCCCTGGCGTCGCGCATCCAGGAGGAGCTGTCGGTGGTGACGGGGAGTCAGGGGCGCGGGGTCAAGCAGGCCCCGTTCCGGGTCCTGGTGGGGGCGGCCATGCCCGCCGTCCTCGTGGAGGTGGCGTTCATCAGCAACCCCGAAGAGGAGAAGCTGCTGGGCTCCGAGACCTACCAGAGCAAGGTGGCGGGGGCGCTGATGCGGGGCGTTGCCCGCTACGA
>DATMQU010000013.1:0-6247 GCA_035566715.1 Vicinamibacteria bacterium | reverse complement strand
CCCGCGTCGGAGCCGCCGAGAATCTCCGTGCCTTGGACGTAGAACAACCGTCCTCCCGTCTGTGTCATCCGAGCTTGCAAGGCGGTGCGTAGAGTGACGACGTCGCGCGGATCGCCTTGCGCGATCCAGGGGCCGAGCATGTCGGGGCCACTATCGGCTAGGGGCCCGATCAAGGCAACGACTCGGGTATCGGGTCGCAAGGGAAGCGGGGCTTGCCCGTTGATCGGGTCATTCTTCAGCAAGACGAATCCACGCTCTGCCACCGTCCGGGCAAGCTCCAAGGCCGCCGGATCGGGGGATGGCTTGGCGCCGACCGGCGGCTCGATCGTGTAGGGATGCTCGAAGAGTCCCAGTGCGAACTTGACCCGAAGCACTCGGCGAACCGCCTCGTCCACGACGGAACCGGGCACTGCCCCGGAATGAACGAGGCCAGCCAGGTGCTTCGTATAGAGGGCGCTCTCATGATCGATGTCGACGCCTGCGAGAATCGCTTTACGCGCAAGCGTTTGGCCGTCCGTTGCGATGCCGTGCGCCCCCAACTCGCCGATGGATCCCCAATCGCTCATGACGAAGCCGCGGAATCCCCATTCCTCGCGCAGGATCGTGTTGAGGGTGAAGCGATTGGCGGAGACGGGCACTCCGTTCAAGGAGTTGAAGCCGCTCATGATGGTTCCCGCGCCGGCCTCGATGCCGGCATGGAATGGGGGCAGGTAGATCTCCCGCAACGTTCGGTCGGAGATTTCAACGCTGTTGTAGTCTCTTCCTCCCTCCGCCGCTCCGTAGCCCACGTAGTGCTTGAGGCAGGCCACCATCGATTGCGGATCGCCCAGACTAGAGCCTTGGTAGCCGCGGACGTAGGCGGCGGCCATGGCGGAGCCCAGCCAGGGATCTTCGCCCGCTCCCTCGACGATCCGCCCCCAACGCGCGTCGCGGGCAATGTCGACCATCGGAGAGTAGGTCTGGCGGATGCCCTCGGCGGTAGCCTCCTTCGCAGCCACACGCGCCGCCCGCTCGACCAGGGCGGGATCCCAGGTCGACGCCATCGCCAGCGGGACCGGGAAGATCGTCCGGTAGCCGTGGATCACGTCCAGCGCGAAGAGCAGCGGAATGTGGAGGCGGGATTTCTCGACCGCGATGCGCTGAAACGCGTTGACCTGTACCGCGCCGACGAGGTTTTCGAAGGAACCGACCTGGGCCTGAGCGATCTGCTCAGGATAGGCCGTGCGGGGGGTTCCCGGGCCCGTGGGCATCCCGGCCGAATAGTGCACGAGCTGGCCGATTTTCTCCTCCAGCGTCATCTGGCTGAGCAGTCCGTTCACGCGCCGCTCGATCGCCGGATCGTCGAGCTGCGACCGGGACTGGGCACGAGCGCTCGCCAGCGTCCCCACGGAAAACAGGATGGCAGTGCAGATGCGAAGGGAGCGCATTGGAACCTCCTACCAGAACGCGGCGTACAACGCGGCGAGGGCGCCACACACGATCAGTGCGCCCGCCAGGAATCCATTCGTCACCTTGAACATGGAGGCATCCACCGCCAACCAGGTTCCGGAGGAGCTCTCACCGCCCGGAGCGGCGGGGCTTTTCCCGAGGAGGCTGATGACGACCATCCCGATCACGCAGAAGACGAAGACGATCTCCATCCGATCCAAGAAGGGTATCTCGTAGACACCCGTAGCATTCGCCTTGGCAAATCCGCTCGAGACGAGCCCGGAGAGGTCCATGAAATCCGGAATGAATTTCAGCACGCAGGAGCACGCGAATCCGCCGAGGGTGGCAAAGAGCGCCGCGTTCGAGGTCGTCCGCTTCCAGAAAAAGCCCAGGATGAACATCGCGAAAATACCGGGACTCACAAAGCCCGTGTATTCCTGGATGTATTGAAATCCGCCCTTCTCCCCGATGCCCATCCTCGGGGCGAGGAATACGGCAACGGCCATCGCGACGACGATGGCGAGTTTGCCTATGCTGACGAGCTTCTTCTCGTCAACCCCTGGGTGCAGGTAGGGCTTGTAGATATCGAGCGTGAAGATGGTGGAGATGCTGTTGGCTTTTCCCGCGAGGGAGGCGACGACCGCGGCCGTGAGGGCAGCGAACGCCAGGCCTTTCAGACCCGTTGGCAGCAGGTTCAGCAGCACCGGATAGGCCTGGTCGGGTTGCAACTGGCCACCCAGAAGCAACTCATTTTGAAAGCTTCCCTGCTGATGCAACACATAAGCGGCGATGCCCGGCAACACGACGATCACTGGCATGAGCAGTTTCAGGAAGGCGGCGAACAGGAGACCGGCGCGCGCCGTGGGAAGACTGGCCCCGAGCGCGCGCTGGGTGATGTACTGGTTGCAGCCCCAGTAGCTCAGGTGAGAGATCCACATTCCCCCGATCAAAACCGTGAGTCCCGGCAGATCCAGGTAGTTGGGATTGTCCCTTTTCAGGATCATGTGAAAGTGATCGCCCGCGTGTTCTCTCAGCAAGTTGAATCCGTTCACGACTCCGGCCGTGCCGAATTTAGCCGAAACCAGATTCAGGGCGAGGTAGGTCGTTACCAGGCCGCCGAGCATGAGAAAGAAGACCTGGATGGCGTCGGTGTAACCGATGACCTTCATTCCGCCGAGGGTGATGATCACGGCGAAGATCGCCAGCGCATACATACAGATTGCAGGATCGATTCCCGAGATCCCGTGGACCGCGAGGCCGCCGAGGTAAAGAATGGAGGTGAGGTTCACCACAACAAAGAGCAATAGCCAGAAGACCGCCATGATCATCGCTACCGTGGCGTTGTAGCGCTGCCGCAAGAACTGCGGCATGGTGTAGATCTTGTTCTTCAGATACACCGGCATGAAGAACACGGCTACGATCAAGAGCGTGGCCGCCGCGAGCCATTCGTAGGTCGCGATGCCCAACCCCATCTTGAAGCCGGAACCGCTCATGCCGATCATCTGCTCGGCGGAGATGTTCGAAGCGATGAGGGAGGCGCCGATGGCCCACCAGGTGAGCGCGCCTTCGGCCAGAAAGTAGTCCGTCGAGGAAACCGCGGCTGCCCTCTTTCTCGAGTAGGTCCAATACCCGTAGCCAGCGACGGTCAGAAAGTAGATGAGAAAGACGACGTAGTCCGGGGAGTGGAGTGTATTCATAGGTGTGCGACGATACGCAGGTGAGGTGCGCAGGTCAACATAGTGGCCTCCACATCTGCACGAGAACCTGACCTCATGGCGCTCCCGCGCTCGCGAAGGCCGGTTCCCCGGTAGCTCTGATCCGTCTCGGCGTACCGAGTGTACATGATCAACTGAGGGCGGGATCCTCACCACCCTCGACCCGGCCACGCGCTGCCTAGATGTTTGAAAAGAGGCCTCAGGCGTTGACGCAGCCCGCTCCGCCAAGCGTCGCAAAATGGGCCGCGCGTTCTCGATGGGGCTGCGGTCCGTCGTAGTGAGCGGGACGTGTGAAGCCCTCGATGCTGCCGGCCAACTGGTCCAGGCGAAATTGCAGGTGCGGGCCTAGCCGCTGGTACCAGTCCGAATAGACTTGTACTGATGATTTCCGGACCTTCCTGCTCGGTCTATCGCAGGGGTGGGCCGGTGACTGGCCGATGCCCGGCCCGGCACCATCGCCTCCGCATCGCGGTTGGATACGTGGGCCGCGGCCGGGCGGCGATCGGGACGATCAGGGTATTCAGGGCGCCACCGGCGCCGGGAGGCATTCCGCCGCCTCGTGAGGGAAGATCATGAAGCATTGTTGGCTTGGGAGCGTTGGCACCGTGCTCTCTATCTTGCTCCTCGCTCGAGCGGGCGCTCAACCCATCGAGTCTCGGGGTGGTCAAGCGGGCGCCGGTGGCCGGGGCCCGTACGCCCGCATCGCGATCCTGCGTCCCCACGACGGGCACACCATCGACTTCGAAGCCGGGTACATGCGGCACCTCGACTGGCATCGGCAGGCCGGGGATCCTTGGGTCTGGTATGGATGGGCTGTCTGGGCCGGTGAGCGGCAGCGGTGGTTCATCTACGCGACCTTTGGGCACTCGGCCGCCAGCCTGGACGGCGCGGTAGCCCCGGCGGACGACGAGCGGGATAACATTCTGAATGTCGCGCCCCACGTCCAGTACATGGGAAATGCGGTCTACGAGTACTTGCCTGGGGTCTCGCGCGGCACTGGTCAGCCGCAGGCGACCTCCAGGGTCGAGCTCACGACCGTCGACCTCGTGCCCGGGGCGGGGAAGGCCTTCGAGGCGGCGCTCGGCGCGGGCCAATCAACCCTGCAGGGTGAGATACTCTGGTATCGGATGCTGGCGGGGGGAGCCGTTCCGCACTATATACGGCTGCGTCCCCGGCCCAGCCTGTCGGCGGTTCTCGATGGAGGGAGTGAACAAGCGCTCCCCGACGAGGTCAACCGTTTGATCGCGAGGATGACCATCGAGATCTTGACTCTGCGGCCAACGATGAGCCTCGGCCTCGGGCGGCCGGCTCACGAGTGATGGAGGGGCAAGAGCGGGGCAGTGGAGGAGTCTGCTGACCTGAAGGGAAGGCTCTGATCACCATCTCGTGGGCAGGGAAAGGGACCCGTAATCATCCCCAGCGCGGATGTGGATGGAGGATAGCCGGGAGGCCGCGCCATTCTCGGGGGAAGGGAACTCCGCCGGCTGTAGGCGCCGCGCCCCGACGCCCACGCCTGTTTCACGCGCTCCCCGACACAATAGGCCGGGCTTGGGGCCATCGCCCCTTTCGCCTTAGCCAACGCCTCCATCATGGACGCCTTCGGACAGGCTCGCAGCGCCGCCGAGCCGCGGGTCCGCCATGAGCGGGATGCTGCCCGCGCTCGTTGCCTTCGCGGCGGGGATGAGCTTCACGCCCGGCCCCAACAACACCCTCGTGACGGCGTCGGGTGCGAGCTTCGGGTTCCGCCGCTCGCTCCCGCTTCTGCTCGGGATCGTAGTCGGCTTTGCGCTGATGGTCGGAATCGTTGGGCTCGGGGCGGCGCGCCTATTCCAGGCGCTTCCGGCCCTGCACAAGGTTCTGAAAGTCGCAGGGTCGGCCTATCTGCTCTGGCTCGCTTGGCGGATAGCGCGGGCCGACCGGGCTGGCCCCGCGGGCGCCCGGGCCCGACCACTCTCCTTCGTCGAGGCGATGGGCTTCCAGTGGATCAACCCGAAGGGCTGGGTGTTCGGGGCCGGCGCCTTGTCGGCGTTTACCTCCGTCGGGGGGAACCTTGTCGCCGAGGTCGCGCTGATCACCGCCGTCCTGGCCATCGCCTGTCTCGCCGGGATCACAACCTGGTGCGCCTTCGGGGTGGCAATCGGCCGCCTGCTGAGCTCGAACCGGGCGCGGGCGGTGTTCAATTGGAGCATGGCCGGCCTCCTCGCCCTGTCGGTGGTGGCGGCCTTCGTGTGACGGGTGGGCGGGGCCCCGCCGAACATCGGACAGGCGGCCGCGGCCTCACGTCAGGCGGCGTCGGTCGGCTTAAGTGCGCCAGCGCTCTTGGTTCCGGTCCTGCGTGAGTGAGATCAACGTCGATCCCCGCGGCACCATCGTCGCCGGGGCTAGGGAAGCGCGGCCTCCATCCGCCTGACCGCCTCGGGGAGTTCGCGCTCGTTCAACCACGCGAAGGTGAATCGGGCAAACGGCCGGGGCTGGCCGTCGAAGGCGTAACGCCGGCCGGTATACCAGGAGACGCCGTGCTGGATACTGCGGCGTGCCCATTCCTCGACATCGATGGACATGCGTAGGTGGACCCACAGGGCCATTCCCCCAGGGGCCAACGTGAACTCGATCCTGTCTCCGAACGTCCGGCGCAGGCTGCTGGCCAGGATCTCGCGGCGAGTCGCGTATACACGTCGGACGCGCGCGATGTGCCGCTGGAGCTCGCCATCCTCGATCAAGGTCGCCACCGCCGCCTCGGTCGCCAGGTCTCCCTGAATATCGAGCAGGGAGCGGATCGCACTAGCACTCCGCAGTACCGCCGGCGGAGCCACCACGTAGCCGATGCGGAGGCCGGGGGCGAGGGCCTTTGAGAGCGTCCCGATGTACACCACGAGCCCCGGACCGTCGCTGCTGGCCAATGGAAGCACGGGACGGCCGTCGTAGTGGAACTCGTGGTCGTAGTCGTCCTCGATGATCGCAATCTGTCGGGCCCGCGCCAGGCCGAGAAGGGCCAGGCGTCGCGCCGCCTTCAGGGTCACCGTCGTGGGGTACTGATGATGCGGCGTGACGCAGACCGCGCGGAGCGGCGTGCGGCTGGCCAGCCGGGTGAGGGCCTGGACGTC
>DATMQU010000012.1:0-7099 GCA_035566715.1 Vicinamibacteria bacterium | reverse complement strand
CAGCGAGCACACCGTGAAGTTCCACGTGAACGCCATCCTCGGCAAGCTTGGAGTGCAGGGGCGGACGGAGGCGGTGGTGCAGGCCGCCCGGCTCGGCCTGATCACGCTCTGATCCCCCGGGCCGCCCTCCCCGATCGGGCAGGTATCGACCTGGTCGTTCGGGCGATGTGCGGAGGCTCGCGATCCGGTAGCCTGCTCGTGATAAGCGGCGGGGCCGCGAGGAGGCGAGTCGTGAGCGACATTGCGAAGAGCTTGTCTGGGGAGCTGGCCGCTGCGGTGGAGCGGAGCGGGGAAAGCGTCGTGCGGGTGGGGGGGCGGCGCGTGCCGTCCACGGGGATCGTTTGGTCGGGGGAGGGCGTGATCGTCACCACCCACCACTCCCTCGAGTGGGATGAGGGGATCGAGGTCGGCCTGGCCGACGGTAGGGCCGTGCCGGCCTCCGTTGTCGGGCGGGATCCCACAACCGACGTCGCCGCCCTCCGCATCGCGGCCTCCGGCCTGGCCGCTCCCGCCTGGGCGGATCCGGAGCCGGTGAGAGTCGGGCACCTGGTCCTGGCCGTGAGCCGGCCGGGGCGGAGCGTGCGTGGCAGCCTGGGCATCGTGAGCGTCCGCGCCGATGCCTGGCGCACGCCGATGGGGGGCCGCCTCGACCACTACCTGCAGACCGATGTCGCGCGCCACCCCGGGTTCTCCGGCAGCCTTCTGGTGACGGCGGGGGGGGAAGCGATCGGGCTCAACACCTCCGGCCTGCTTCGTGGCGCGACGCTGGCGGTCACGGCCTCTACCCTGGGGCGGGTGGTGGGGGCGCTCCTGGCCCACGGCCAGGTGCGCCGCGGCTACCTCGGACTGGGGACGTATCCGGTGCGGCTGCCCGCCGAGCTCGAGCGCGCGGTGGGGCAGGCCGCGGCCCTCCTCATCGTCTCCGTGGAGCCCGACACCCCCGCCGCCCGCGCCGGGCTTCAATTGGGGGACGCGCTCGCCCAGTTCGATGGCCACCCCCTCCATCATCCCTCGGACCTCCTGCCCCTCTTGGACGGGGAGCGGATCGGGGCCGAGGTTCCCCTGCGGATCGTGCGGGCGGGCGAGGTGCGGGACGTCAAGGTCACGGTGGGAACGCGAGAGACTCGCGCCTGATCCAGGTCCCCGCATCCTCCACGGGTTGCAGGGAGAGAGCGGAGGTCTTCCATTCAACCCACCCCCGGTGGAGTCGGCGCGGCCTGAATCCGGCCATGGTCGTAACGCTTCCGCCCCCGTCTTGGCTTCCGATAAAAAGGCCTTGACGCCGGGGACGACGCTGGGGCAAGTTACAGGCTAGGGTTGGGAAGCGATGAAGCGCAAGAATCGGGCCCGGTCGCACGACAGCAGGTCGAAGCGGGCGGCGCGCTTGCGCTCCGTGGACGAGGCCCGTTCGCGGCCTGAGCGTTCGGCCACCGCGGTGGCGGCGGAGGCTCTTCGCACGGGCGTGCTCCCGGCGGCCGGGCGACGCCGCGACGAGATCCCGCACGAGGGAGAGACGATCCGCGTGGGAGATCCGGACGACAATAGCCTCTCCAACGAGTACGTGGGCGAGGAGACGCCCGGGGGCAGCACTCCCACCCCCGACCAGAACAGCGTGGACGACATCGGCCGGGTCTACGGGCTGCAGGAAGAGGACACGGGCGCGCTGCGGAGCGGGGCCGAAGTCCTGGATCGACGCGACCGCCACCGGGGAGAGCTCCAGCCCCCGCGAAAGCCGTCGCCCTAGTTCCTCTCGTGGCGCCCACGCCGGACCCGACCCCTCCTGCGCCCGAGCGACCGTTCCCCGAGAGCCTGTGCCATTCCTGCGCGGCGCCGCCCCGCTATGTTGCGAGCGATCGGGGCTCGGTCTTCGTGTACTGCCCCATCTTCAAGAAATATCCTGCCCAGCCCGTGCGGGTCTGCCCGTCGTTCGTTTCGAGGGACGTGTCTTAGTCGAGCGCGCGTTCCCCCTACCGTGGGCGCTCCCTCGCCTGAGAGAAACGGTACCGGGCGGGGGTGGCTCACCAAAAGAGGCTCCGGGAGTGCCGCCGGCCGCGCCGGGGTGAGACGGGCAGCGGCCCGTGGTGCAGGTTCCCGCACGCGGTCTCAGGAGACCCTCCGAGGCGGTTCACGCGGGTAGAATCACCTCCCATGGACCTGAGCCGGGCTCTCGAAGTGGCCCTCGCAGCCGCGCGCGCGGCGGGCGCAATTCTCAGCAAGGATTTCCACCGTCCGGGGGGCCCCCGCGGCGAGGGCGACAAGGCGGACGCCGACCTCGAGGCCGAGCACGAGATCCGCGGCCGGCTCCAGAGCGCCTTCCCGGAATGGGGGTACCTCGGAGAAGAGACCGGCCGGGGGGCGGGAAAGCCAGGGGCCCCGGTCTGGCTCGTGGACCCCAACGATGGGACCCGCGACTATCTCCTGGGCCGCCGCGGGAGCGCGGTGTCGATCGGCCTCTTGGCTCGGGGGCGGCCCGTGCTGGGCGTCGTGTTCGCCTTCGCCTATCCCGACGGCGAGGGGGACCTTTTTGCTTGGGCGGAGGGCTGCGGGCCTGTGCGGCGCAACGGCCTGGATGCGGGCGCGCCGCCACCCCCTCGGCTCCTGGCCTCGGACATCGTCCTTGTGTCTAGCAAGGGAGACGAGAACCCCGAGGTCAACCTGCTCTGCTCGGAGCCCGCGCGCTTCCGGTCCGTGCCCAGCATCGCCCATCGCCTGGCCCTGGTAGCGGCGGGGGAGGGGGCCGCCGCCACCTCCCTTTACGCGCCCGGGGCTTGGGACTACGCGGCCGGCCACGCTCTGGTCAGGGCGGTGGGAGGCGTCCTCCTGAACGAGTCCGGCTCCGAGGTCGTGTACGACGACCGCGGAGCCAGCCAGAGCGAGCGGGCCTTTGCGGGCTCGGCCCCCGTGGCGCGGGAGCTGGCGCGTCGGCCCTGGGAGCGGCCGGACAAAGCTCGACCCCGATCGGCAAACGGGCTGGTCCGACTCCGGCGGGGAGAGGCCGTGGCCGAGGCCGGGCTACTGGCGCGAGCCCAGGGTTGCCTCCTCGGCCAGATTGCCGGAGACAATCTAGGCGGGCTCGCCGCGGCGGGGAGGGGGGAGCCGGCCGCGCTCTCCTCCGCGGCCCGACGGCGGCTCGAGGACGGCGGGCGTGGAGGCAGGCTGGCCGGCCAGCCCGGTGCGGACGCCGAGCTCGGTCTCGCCCTGGCCCGCTCCATCCTAGGCAACGGCGAGTATGAGGCGGACCGGGCGCGGGCGGCCTACGCGGACTGGCTGCGCTCGGAACCCTTGGACGGGGGAGGCACAACCGGGGCCGCTCTCGCGGGAAGGCCGACGCCCGACAGTCCGACAAGCGGCTCGCTCCTGCGCGAGAGCGCGCTCGCGGTCTACGCCCAGGCCCTGCCCGCCGCGCGGGCAGTCGAGCTCGCCCAGCAGGACAGCGGCCTCACCCACCCCCATCCGCTGTGCCGCGACGCGGTGGCCGCCCTCGTGGTGGCCATCCACCACGCGCTGGGGGCGGGCGACGGTCCGGAGCCCGCGCACCAGGCCGCCCTCTCCTGGGCAACTACCGCGGGGGCCGCCCGGCCCGTGGTCGAGGCCCTGGAGGCGGCCCCCGCCCGGCCACCCGTCTGCGACGGGGGGTCGCCGAGCTCCGTGCTGATAGCGCTCGGCAACGCGTTCTACGAGCTGCTCCACGCTCCGAGCCTGGAGGAGGGTTTGGTGGCCACCGTCCGCCGGGGCGGGGACACCGAGCACAATGCCGCCGTCGCGGGAGCCCTGCTGGGAGCGGTGCACGGGCGCGAGGCGGTCCCCGCCCAGTGGCGGCAGATGATCTTGAGCTGCCGGCCTCATCCCCTGCGCACGGCGCGACCCCGTCCGACGGCCTACTGGCCCGTCGACGTGCCGGAGCTGGCGGAGAGGCTGCTGCTCGCAGGCCGGACGCCCTGAGCCCTCGACCCATGCTTCGGGATCCGGGAGCGGAGTGGCTGGAGGCGGACGGGCTCGGCGGCTTCGCCTCGGGGACGGTGTCCGGGATCCGGAGCCGGCGCTACCACGCGCTCCTCTTGGCCGCCACGCGGCCGCCCGCGGGCCGGGTCGTCCTCGTGAACGGCTTCGATGCCTGGGTGGAGACGTCCGGCGGCTCCTACCCGATCTCATCTCAGCGCTACGGGGGCGGCGAGGTCCATCCCGACGGGAGCCGGAGGCTGGCCGCCTTCGCGCTGGAGCCCTGGCCGTGCTGGACGTTCGCCCTGGAGGACGGCACCCGCCTCGTCCAGGAGCTGCTGGTACGGAGGGGCTCGGCGGCAGTGGCCCTATCCTGGCGGCTCCTGACGCCGGATCGGGGCGCGGTCCTCCACCTGCGGCCCTTCCTCTCCGGGCGGGACCATCACGCCCTCCACCACGAGAACCCACAATTCCGCTTTGCCGCGGAGACGGTGGAGGGCGGGGTGGCCTGGCGTCCCTACTCCGGCCTGCCCCGGATCCTGGCCTTGACGAACGGGGCCTACACGCCCGAGCCCCACTGGTACCGGAACTTCTTCTATGCGGAGGAGCAGGCCCGGGGGTTCGATTTCTTGGAGGACTTGGCCGCGCCCGGTGTCTTCCGCTGGGACCTCGGGCGGGGCGAAGCCGTCCTGATCCTGGCCGCGGAGGGCCTGGGCGCTCCGCTGCCTTCGGTTCAGGGGGCGGAGGCGCAGCTCGAGGCGGTCCGCGTGTCCGAGCGCCCGCGCCGGGAGGCGTTTCCTTCCCGTCTTCACCGCGCGGGGGATGCCTACCTGGTGGCGCGCGGCGGAGGGAAGACGGTCGTGGCCGGCTACCCCTGGTTCCTGGACTGGGGCCGCGACTCCTTCATCGCTCTCCGCGGCCTCTGCCTGGCCGCGGGCCGCGTGGACGCCGCGGGCAGCATCCTGGAGGAATGGACGCGCGCGGTGTCGGAGGGGATGCTCCCCAACCGCTTCCCCGACCGCGCGCAAGAGGAGCCGGAGTACAACTCCGTCGATGCCTCGCTCTGGTACGTGATCGCCGCCTACGAATACCTCCAGGCGGCGGGAAAGAGCGGCCTCCGGGAGGCCCTCCGGAAGACGGTCCGGGCCGTGCTCGAGGGCTACGCCCAGGGGACACGCCACGGCATCCGCTTGGAGGCCGACGGCCTGCTCGCTGCCGGCGAGCCCGGCCTCGCCCTCACCTGGATGGATGCCAAGGTCGCGGAAGGGGCGGTCACGCCCCGCATCGGTAAGCCAGTGGAAGTTCAGGCGCTCTGGCTGAACGCGCTCAAGATCGGGAGTGAGGTCTGGGAGCGGGGGCCGGCGGCGTTCGCGCGGGGCCTCAAGACGTTCGAGCTTCGGTTCTGGAACGAGGCGCAGGGGTTCCTCCATGATGTGGTGGACGACGGCCATCGCGCAGGGGCGGTGGACTCCGCCTTCCGGCCCAACCAGATCTTTGCCGTGGGCGGCCTGCCCTTCCCGCTGATCACGGGTCCGCGGGCGCGCCGCATCGTCGACGCCGTGGAGGAGAGGCTGCTGACGCCCCTGGGACTGCGCTCCCTGGCGCGGGAAGAGCCGGGCTATCGGCCCCGCTACGAAGGCGGCGTCCGGGAGAGGGACGGAGCCTACCACCAGGGGACGGTCTGGCCCTGGCTGCTCGGTCCGTTCGTCGAGGCGTGGGTCCGGGTTCGCGGCAGCACGACCGACGCCAAGACGGAGGCGCGGCGGCGCTTCCTGGCTCCCCTCCTGCGCCACCTGGACGAGGCCGGCCTCGGCCACGTCTCGGAGTTGGCGGATGGAGACGCGCCCCACTCGCCCCGGGGCTGCCCGTTCCAGGCCTGGTCGGTGGGGGAGGCGTTGCGCCTGGACCGGGTCGTGCTCGCGGAAGCCGCTGCCCTCCCGAACGCGACGCCGCCCCCCGAGGCCTGAGCCACTTACCAGAGGGGCGGCTGGGCGAAGCCGCCCTCGCCCCGCTCGCGCTCGCGCAGGCGGTCGGCCTGGTAGGAGGGCCGGGGCAGGACGCCCAGGGCGCGCAGGGTGCTTGCGTACTCGTAGCGGAGCGTGACCCTCTCCGACGGGCTCGGCTCGGGATCGAAGCTCACGAGCACGACGGGATCGTCGGCCCGCTGCCCCCAGCCCGTTCCCGGGAACGAGCGCGGACGCTCGGGGGCGGCGTAGCCCTCAGCCCTCCCGCGCGCGCCCGCGGCCGGGTCGAAGGGGCGGTCCTCCGTCGGGGACGCCTTGGCCGTCGGCGGCGGGGGCTCGGTCAGGGGGGGAGGCGTCGGGGCGGGAGCCTCCGCTCGCGGGTTCTGATCGCCCCCGCGGGGGGCGCGGTCGGACGCGGAGTCGGCCCCGTCCTTGAGCCAGGGCCAGCGCACTTGCTGCCGGCGCTCCTTGTAGACGGCAAGCTCGATCCAGCCCATCTTGGAAGTCGGTTTCCCGGAGCGGGCGGCGTAGGAGGCGCGCTCGTCCACGAACGTGAAACGGCGCACCTCGGAGAGAGATGTCCGCCAGCCCCGGACGGTGGTCTGATCCCAGGGCCCGAGCACATACATGCGACCGATGCCGATGTCCGGCTGCCCGCTGATGGCATTCAGGCCGTCCACCGTGACCACGACCCCCAGCCGCTCGCGCGTCCGGTTGGCGAGGGTAACCGCGTAGCGGCTTCCCTCCCGCGCCTCGAGGTACCAGCGGTCGGAGCCATCGGGGGCAGGGTAGAGGGGGACGGGATGGCCGTCCACCTCCAGGGAAACGCCGACCAGGGACCCGGGGACCTCCCGCCGGTCCCAGGCCTGGGCGAGAGCGGGTCCGGCGGGGGCAAGGCCAGCGACGACGGCAAGCAAGACTTTCAGCCAGGTCATGGGCCACCTCTCGGGGGGGCGGCCGGCGCCGAATGGCGGGGCCGCCCCTCGCAGACCTTACAGGGGGCACCCGCTGCTTATTCCGCCTTGGGGAGGCTCTCCCGGGCCGCTCGGCCGGTCTTGGGGGACCCTCGCCGGACCCCACGACGGAGGCCCGAGCGCGGTCGAGTCGGAGGTGAGCGCGGGGGAGGCGATCCCCTGGCTTGGGGCAAGCTCGCCCCAGGTCTCGATGGGGGCGCCTCGGCGCCAGGCCCCGTCAAG
>DATMQU010000011.1:0-2637 GCA_035566715.1 Vicinamibacteria bacterium | reverse complement strand
AGGTGCACGCCCGCGCCTTCCAGGGTCGGCTTGGCGGTGACCAGCCGCTTGACGGGCCGAATGGACATGCTGACCTCCCTGCCGAGGGCCTCTCCTCCGGGTGCAACAACGATACTCCAACCTCACATCAGGGCGCTCTGCCCGGCTCAGTGGCGGCGATCTTTCCACTCGCGATCGAGGGGCGGTCACTGCCGGCGACGGGCGGGGTATTGGCAAGTTGTCGACACGCCGAGCCGGGTTGAAGTTAGAGGGGGGCAAACCCTCGGTTCCTCAAGGGCGGGGCGAGAGCAACCGCGCGAGAGCCCAGAGCTGGTCGAGCAGCCTCCGGACGAACTCCCGCGTGCGCGCATCGGTGAGGCGTCCCTCGCTGTCGAACTTCTCGTGGGCACGGGCGACGAGCACTTCCGGCTGCAGCACCACGAGGTTCTGCGTGTACGTGAGGGCCTGCCGCAGCTGGGTCTGCGCACGCGCGGTTCCGGTGAAACCCGGGCTAGCTCCCATGATCGCGACCGGCTTCCCCAGCATGACCGAGCGGCCGGCCGGCCGCGAGGCCCAGTCCAGGGCGTTCTTCAGCACCCCCGGGATCCCCTGCTCGTACTCGGGGGTCGCGATCAGGAGGGCCTGCGCGCGGCGGATGGCCTCCTTGAATTCCGAGACCGGTTGGGGATCGCCCCCCTCCTCGAGATCGTAATTGTAGAGAGGGATCGCCCCCAGATCGTAGGGCTCGATCGTCATTCCGGGAGGGGCCAGCTCCTGCGCGGCCCTCAGCAGGCCCCTGTTCAACGAGCCGCGGCGGAGGCTCCCCGCGAAACCCAGGACCTTGAGCGTATCTTCATGCGGCTTCTCGTCGCCCATGACTGAACCTCCCCACCGCGGTCACCCTGGGTCGCGCTCGTGTGCCCTTCCCGCGTCCAGCTGCACGGCGCCGCATTTACTCCCCCCACCCGTCTTGCGAGAATCCTCTGCAGAGGGGGGAGAGACATGAGAATGCCTGCGCTTCTCAAGCCCGACCACGACCGTTACGAGGGTGTCCGCCCGATCAACGTCTATCTCTTGAGGCTGCTCTTTGTGTTGGTGTTCGTATTTGTGGGATATGACTCGTGGACGTACATCCTGCACCATACGGGCTCCTGGGACCACGTCAAGGCGGCGGCCTTCTGCATGTGGGCGTCATACTCCCTGCTGTCGATCCTCGGGGTCTTCCATCCCCTGAAGATGCTTCCGTTGGTGATGTTCGAGATTATGTACAAGATCGTATGGCTCATCATCGTTGCCTACCCGTTGTGGTCGGCCAACCAACTGGCCGGCTCGCCCGCAGAGGAGATGGCCAACGCCTTTCTTTGGGTCGTTCTCCCAATTGTTGCGATGCCTTGGAGGTATGCCGTCGATCAATACGTGCTTTACCGGAAGATCTGACGTGGGACGACGGGTCAAGCCACTGCTTGCGTTGGTGCCTTGGTTCCTTGTTTCCTTCCCACCAAGAAATAAGGACAGTTAAGGGACCGTCCGATTCTTGTTACTGATCGGCGGTGCCTCCCACGGGAATGGACCGCACTGCCATGAGACAGCCGCGAGGGTGGTCTAGGGTGAGGTTTCGTTAGGGTGAATTTCGTTTGGCCGGCCCCGCCCATCTCCCTTACCGCCGTTCCGCACCTGGAGCTGACCGAGCTCACGGTCGAAAGTGCCGAGTGGCTGGTGTCCAGCCTTGCGAGCCACCTCAAGCGCTAGGCAGCCCGGGATCTCGAAGCCTGGCAGGTCAAGGGGTAGACTACCCCTGACGGAGGAAAACCTTGCCGAGGAAGGCACACCCGGTACATCCGGGGGCAAGCCCTTCACCCTCGATCTATTGCTCCGTAAGGTCCGCGCTCTGCTGGACGGAGACTAGCGTACCGCGCCTCGATGAGTCTGGCCGGCACGCAGGGTCGTGAGCACGTGAGCGGAGGCTGCCCCCGGCTGGCAACCATAGGAGTGAGGTCGACGCTCGCGCTCTTCACGGCCGTGGGTTCGGTGGCACCGACGATGGCGGTCGACGCCCAGCGATCGACGTCCCGATATGCCATCCGTGCCTGGGGCAAGCGCGACGGGCTCCCGGGCTCGTGGGTTTCGAGCATCGTTCCGACACGTACGGGCTACCTCTGGCTCGCGACCCCCGACGGTCTCGTCCGGTTCGACGGCACCCGTTTCACGCTTTTCAATCGCAGGAACTCGCCTGGACTGCCCGCCGACGGAATCCGAGCGCTGCGCGAGGGGCGCGACGGCCGGCTCTGGGTAGGCACCGCGCGCGGCCTCGCCGTCGGCGACGCCCGCGGCGGAGCCTTCGAACGGGTGGCGGGGCTGGCGGAGGCACCGGTCGGATCGATCGACGAGGACGGCGACGGCATCCTCTGGGCTTCCACGACCGAGGGCATATGGCGTATTGAGGCCGATCAAGCTAAGCCGTTCCGTGCGCTGCCCGGCCAACAGGGCGAGCCGTATCGTGCGCTCCGCGGGGATCCTTCGGGTGGATTCTGGCTGGCCACGAGCCAGGGCCTGCTGCGGGTAGACCGCGCCGCGGTCGTCACGACCTTCACGGTGCACGACGGGTTGCCTTCCAACGATGCGTTGTCGTTACTGATGGACCGCGCCGGTGTTCTGTGG
>DATMQU010000010.1:0-12645 GCA_035566715.1 Vicinamibacteria bacterium | reverse complement strand
CCTTTCTTTCCCTGCTCGGCCGCTACATTCAGTTCAACTCCGCCTTCGGGCCCGGCCTCGTCAGCCTGGCGGGCCAGATCGCGGCCCGCCAGGGCCTGTTCCGCGACTCCGACGAGCCCGTCCGCATCCTGTCCGACCGGGCGGCGGAGGTGGCGGCGGACTTCTTCTACGCCGCGGTCGACGAGTTCGACGACCGCGCCACGCCCTGGCGCGACACCCACCGCACCCTGGCCCAGGCCACCGTGAAGGGGGCGGGGCAGTTCTTCGGATACTCCCCGCGGCAGCTGAACGACGTGATCCACATCAACCGGGCGACGGAGGCCGCGCAGGCTCAGGTCTGGGAGGGCTACGGCCTGGGGGCACGGCTCGAGCAGCCCCGGCTCTTCTCCGGGATGGGTTTCCACGTGGGGAGCGAGATCCTGGCCGATGAGGAGTTCGTGACCATCGATCGTGTGCTCCGCGCACGGCGCCCGGAGCTCGTGGCTGCCCTCGAGGGCATGCGGCTGGAGATCATGGGGGAGAAGCACAACGGCTACTACTGGATCCGGATCCACACCGGGGTGGAGGCCGAGCACTTCGACGCCGCTCTCAAGGGGGTGAATAAGGCGCTGCGCTTCTACGCGGGGGGCCACGACACGGAGGAGGTGAAGCGCTGGATCCTCACCGGCTTTGCCCACTTCGCCCAGGTCCAGGCCGAATTCATGGCCAGCCTCAACGAGCCCTGACCCGTCCCCTCAGGGGGCGGGTGGTTGAGGAAGGGCCTCGAAGGGCAGGTCGAGGATGGGATAGCGACGACAGCCTCGGTGGTTGAAGTGCCACCACTCGTGGCCGTCGACCGCGAACCCTTCCTTCTCCATGGCCGCCCGCAGGAGGTCGCGCCGCGCCCTCTGGTCCGGAGTGCCCCCCGCATAGCCGGGCGCGGCCCGCGGCGACATCTCGTCGTAGCCACTCGGCATCTCCACCCCCTGGCCGCGCGCGAGGTCGAAGAGGGACAGGTCCACCGCGCAGCCGCGGTTGTGATTGGAGCCCCGAGTCGGATTGGCCAGGAAGGCTCGCTGCTCGGGCGGGCTCAGGTCCCAGAAGAGCTTGGTCACGGACCAGGGACGGTAGCCGTCGAACACCAGAAGCCCCAGCCCCCTCGGCCGGAGGGCGCGGTGGACCCGGAGGAGGGCCTCGGCCACCGGCCGCTGCAAGAAAGCGCGGGCTTGGGCGTAGACGGCTCGCTGGGCGATGTTGTCGGGCGTCGCGTAGCGGATGTCGAGCCGGATCGTGGGGTCGAGATGCACGAGCTCGACCAGATCGGCTCCCCGGGGCGGCTCGGGGGTGGCGCCTAGGGCGCCGCACAGAAGGAGCGTCAGGCCGGGGGATACACCCATGGGCGGAACGTTAACCCGGAATTGCAAAAGACAGTCGGAGTCGGCGTCCCCGCCGCATGATTCGGCCGCGCGTTCGCCACAAGTGGCGGGGGTCCCACCCCTGCACGGCTCTTGCTTAAAGGCTCGTGGACGGCGGCAGCGGCACCCCAGTCCAGTGTGGTTTGGCGTACACACTCTTCGATCAGAAACCACCCACGACCGATACCGGTATCCACTTCATGATCAAAGACAACGCCCTATTGCGTGATCCCAGACACATCACGGAAAGGTCTTCCGGCCCAAACTCTGACCTTAAGAATCGTGCGACACAAGCCGCCGGTTGGAGAGAGCGTGACAGGTGACAGCCGGGGCGTCCGGAATCGGGTCACCGGGGTCATGAAACCAGCCAGCATGAGTGTCCAGCGCTAGAGTCCTCAAGGGCTTGTAGTTGGTATGATTCTTGTAACGTAGACGCCGCCGGAAGGCGGAGAGTCGGAGGACAGTAGAACATGATGCCAAACGTCAGAACCGGATTCATGCTGCTGGCGCTGCTGCCAGCGGCCGGCGCTGCGCAAGCCCAGTTCCTGCCACCGCCGCCGCCACCCGCTCCAACCACACCGCTGAAGCTTAAGGTCGGGGACGCCAGCGTATTCGGGATGGTCAGCTTCACTCTCATGACCACGTCCAACGGCGACTCCCTAAGCGTTGCCCTGGCCATCGGTCCCATGATGGCCTCCGACAAGGCGATCGCTCTGCAGAAGACCGTCGCCTCCCTGGACCCCTGGGGCACGTGGCGAGCCGTCACGTCCGGCGCCGAGCTCACGTTCCAGCACCAGATTGCCGGCGTCTGGCAGACCGTCGATTCGGTCTCCAACGTCACGGACACGACGGGCGGGGGCACTGTGCTTGAGACTGCGGGAGCCGCGGTGGACTTCCACATCGGCATCGACCCCACCGCGGTCGCCTCCGGCATGAACGCGATGGGAAACCCCTCCTTCATTACGGTTTCCCTCACCGACACGCTCACGTGGACTTATGCGGTTCAACCGGGCGATACCGCCCAGAGCATCCTGGACGGCCTCCAAGCCTTCCTTGCGACTCAGGGGGGCGCGGGGGTAACGGTTTCCCGCCCGTCGCTGACGACCATCGCCATAAAGCTCCAGTACAACATCTCTTCTCTCAACTGGAACTTAACGGACACCGGCCTGTTGGCGCTGTCGCCCACGGTCGCGGGAGTCGTCGACCGCTAGGATCGCGGGGCCCCGCCCCCGGGGCCCCCAACCCTCCCCCCACCGCCCGTTCGGCTTGCCGCCCGCCGCGGAGCGGGGAGGTTTGGCATGGTCGGTGCTATGATTCCCGGACGGTTCTGCGATGACGCGCAGTGCAAGGTGGATGGTCGGACTGGGATTGCTGGTCTGGGCCGGGGCGAGGCCCGCGCTGGCCCTGGATCCGAAGCTCTTCATCACCCAGTACGGGCATAGGCTCTGGACGGTCGAGCAGGGCCTCCCCCAGAACTCCGTCTCCGCCATCCTCCAGGCGCGCGACGGCCACCTCTGGTTCGGGACCCAGGAGGGGCTCGTCCGCTTCGACGGCGCCCGTTTCGTGGTGTTCGATCAGAAGAACACCCCCGCCTTCAAGGACCCCCGCGCCAACACCCTCTACGAAGACCGGGAGGGCAGCCTTTGGGTCGGGACCAAGAGCGGGGGCGTGGTGCGCTTCCAGGCGGGGGTCTTCACCCTCTACGACAAGTCCTCCGGCCTCCCCGACAACGCGGTCCGGTCGATCTACGAGGACCAGAGGGGCCGCCTTTGGGTGGGGACGGAGAGCGGGCTCAGCCGCTTCGAGGAGGGCCGGTTCGTCTCCCCCCCGGGTCTGAACGCCCGCCCCTACGTGGTCATGGCCATGGCCGAGGCGGAGGGAGGGCTCTGGATCGGCACTGACGGGGACGGCCTGCTGCGGCTGACGGACGCCATCGAGGTCTACACGACGAAACAAGGTCTGTCGAGCGACCACGTGCGCTCGCTGCACGCGGGCCGCGACGGGACCCTCTGGATCGGAACGCGGGGCGGGCTCGACCGGTTCAAGGCAGGTCACTTGACGTCCGTGCGGGCGCCTCGGGGCGCGTGGGAGGCGGTGGTGGCCCTGCAGGAGGACCGGGACGGCAACCTCTGGGTGGGGACGCGGGGCGGCGGGCTGCTGCGCCACAACGACGCCGGCTGGAGCTCGTTCGCGGAGAAGGACGGCCTCTCCAGCAACCTCGTCCTCTCCGTCTACGAGGACCGCGAGGGCAGCCTGTGGATCGGAACCGAGGGCGCCGGGCTTAACCGCCTGCGGGACGTCAACTTCACGAGCTGGGGCCGGCCGGAAGGGCTGGCCCACGAGATGCTGGTGCCCATCTTCGAGGACCGGGAGGGCAACCTCTGGATGGGTAGCTACGGGGGCGGCCTGCACCGGTTCCGGCGGGGGAAGTTCCTTGCTTACACCACCCAGCAGGGGCTCTCGAGCAACCTTGTTTTCTCGATCGAAGAGGACCGGGAGGGCAGCCTCTGGATTGGCACCGACGGGGGCGGCCTCAACCGGCTCCGGAACGGTGTCTTCCAGCACTACGGAACGAAGGAAGGCCTGCCCAACGACCGCGTGATCGCCATCCTCGCGGACCGGGAGGGGAGCCTCTGGATCGGCACTTACGGGGGGGGGCTCTGCCGGCTCCGGAACGGCGAGTTCACGACCTTCGGGCGTGGCCAGGGCCTCTCCAGCGAGCTCGTGCTGGCCGTCTCCCAAGACAAGCTGGGCCGGCTCTGGGTGGGAACCGACGGGGGAGGCTTGAACGTCTTCGAGGCCGGCCGCTTCAAGGCCTACACCACCGAGCAGGGCCTCGCCCACAACACCGTCTTCCGGATCTACGAGGACGCGGAGGGGACGCTCTGGATCGGGACCTACGGGGGTCTGAGCCGCTTCCGCGACGGCAAGATCATCAGCATCACCCGCAAGGAAGGCCTGCTCGACGAACGGATCTTCCAGGTCCTCGAGGACGACAAGGGCTCCCTCTGGATGAGCGGCAACAAGGGGATCGTCCGCGTGGCCAAGAAGGAGATCGACGATCTGGCCGCCAAGCGCACCACCTCCGTGAGCTTCGTGGCCTACGGCACCGCCGACGGCATGAGGAGCAGCGAGTGCAACGGAAACTCCCAGCCCGCGGGGTGGAAAGCCCGGGACGGCACGCTCTGGTTCCCTACCATCCGGGGGGCGGTCCAGGTGGACCCCGACCGGATCCGCGTCAATCAGCAGCCCCCTCCGGTCACGATCGAGGAGGTGGCGATCGACAAGGTCGGCTACCGATCCGCGGAGACCCCCCTCGTGGCCCCGGGCCGGGGAGAGATCGAGATCCAATACGCGGGGTTGAGCTTCCTTGAGCCGGAGAAGGTCCATTTCAAGTACCGGCTGGAGGGCTTCGATCAGGGCTGGGTGGACGCAGGCTCCCGCCGGGTGGCCTACTACACGAACATCCCCCCCGGCCGGTACCTGTTCCGGGTTGCCGCCGCCAACAACGACGGGGTGTGGAACGAAGCGGGCGCCTCCTTCGCCTTCGTCCTGCGGCCGCACTTCTACCAGGCCCTGTGGTTCTACGTGCTCTGCATCATCGGCACGCTCTTCCTGGCCGGCGCCGCCTACTGGGTCCGGATCAGCCGCCTGGCCGTCCGCGAGCAGCGGCTGGCCGCCCTCGTGTCCGACCGCACGCGGGAGCTGGAACAGGCCAACCAGATGCTCACCCGCTTCTCCTACTTGGATGCGGTGACGGGGGTCGCCAATCGCCGCAACTTCGACGCCTGCTTGGACCTGGAGTGGCGGCGGGTGCGGCGGGAGGGCGTGCCCCTCTCCCTGCTGATGGTCGACATCGATCACTTCAAGATCTTCAACGACACCTTTGGTCACCAGCAGGGCGACGAGTGCCTGAAGGCGGTCGCACAGACCCTGAGGCGCAGCCTCCACCGCCCCGGCGACCTCTGCGCCCGCTACGGGGGAGAGGAATTCGGCGTGATCCTGCCCGGGACCGACATCGAGGGCGCGGTGGCGGTGGCGGAGGGCCTGCGGGGGGCCGTGGAAGCCATGGCCATCGCACAGGAGGACGGCGAGCCCGGGGTGGTCACGGTCAGCGTGGGGGTGGCGGGAGCCCAGCCCGGAGACGATGCCTCCTTGGAATCGCTGCTCCGAGCGGCCGACAAGGCGCTCTACGACGCGAAGCGGTCGGGACGGAACCGGGTCGGCCTCGCCCCTCCGTTGGAACCGGCGGCCCCACGCCCGGCCTAGAGGTGCGGACCGCGGGCCGGGACCGGAGCTGACGGACCGGGTGCCAATCACCCATCTTAGCCAGAGCCCCAAAGCGGGAGGACGTTTCCATCCCATGGAGGCTCGCAAGAGGCTCTTCAGTTCTAAGGGTTTCTTGAAGCCGCTCCCGCACGAACGCGACTGAGCCCGAGAAGGGAACCTCGAGGCGAAGCGGCCACAGGCGAGTGGATCCGAAATGGGTTGCGGAGGATGCGATGGCGATCTTTGTATTCATGGTGCTGGCGCTGCTGGGCGCCCCGGCGCAGCAAGCGGAGCCCCAAGAAGCCAAGCCCGCGCCCGAGACGCGGCAATGGTTCGAAGCCGTCGAGCAGCGTCTCATGAATGCGGTTGGATCGGGCGACAAGAGCGTCTGGGAGCGCGTCATGGATCCCTCGTGCGTCATCACCTCGGAGGAAGGTCAGGTGATGACGCGGCAGGAGTTTCTCGATGAGCTGCGCCCGCTGCCTCCGGGGTTGACGGGCAGCATCGCGGTAAAGGACCTGACCGTGCAGGAATTCCCAACCTTCGCGGTGGTCCGGTACCTGGCCGACGAGAGGGAAACCGTCTTCACCCAAATGCTCGCGACGCAGTACCGCGTCACGGACACGTTCCGGCGCGACCGCGAGGGCTGGTGGATGGTGGCGTCACAGCTTGCCGTGGTGACCCGCGACCCCCCTCCCCAAATCGTTTCGAACGGTCGCTGGCCGAGCTTTGTGGGGACGTATCAACTGCTCCCCGACGGCTGGACCTTCACCGTCGAGCTGAGCCAAGGCCGACTGTACGGCGGACGCGATCCGAAGAGTCTGAGACCCTTCATCCCGCTGACCTCGGACACCTTCGTGCTCTCGGGCCGACTCGGTGAATGGCTGTTCGTCGTCGAGCCCGGCGAGGAGGCCAAGATCGTCAGCTTCCGCAAGTTCGAGCCGCTGGTATGGACCCGGGTCGCCGCTTCGGGACACCCCGAGAGCACCAGCGCCGTGAAGGGAAGCCGCAGGGACTGACTCTCCGCTGATCAGCTCCGTCTCTAGACGGACCGCCGGGTTTGGGAAGGGGCGGAGCGTCCGCTTATTATTCTGGGCGGCATGGCCCCGACAAGACGCCTCCCCCTCGCGCTTGAGAGCTCGGCGCAACCCCCCCGCTTCGGGGATCCCCGGGCGTGACCCCGCGCGGGTGGCTTCGCGCCATCCGGGAATGGCTGGGCACCGGGGAGGCGAGGCCCTCGCCCTCGCCGCCCCGTCCCCCGGTCTTGGCGGAAGCGGAGCTGCTGGCCCGGGCCGAGGAGTTCAACCGCCGCGCGGAGGTCTACTGGCAAGACGTGCGCGACGAGCCCTCGGGCCGTGGCCACGTCCTGAACAAGCCGTTCGCGAGCGTGGCCGACGCCCCGGGCGTGCTCTACCGTCTGGGCCTCGCCCTCTCGGAGCTGGACCTCGGCCTCGGGCACACGGTCCTCGACTTCGGGGCCGGGAGCTGCTGGCTCTCCTCCTGCCTGAACCGCCTCGGCTGCCGCACCATCGCCCTCGACGTCAGCCCCACCGCGCTCGAGCTGGGCCGCGAGCTGTTCCGGCTGGACTCCCGCCACCGCCCCCAGCTGGATCCCCGCTTCCTGCCCTACGATGGGCACCGCATCCCCCTCCCCGACGCTTCCGTGGACCGGGTGATCTGCTTCGACGCCTTCCATCACGTCCCCAACCAAGACGAGGTGCTCTCCGAGATCCACCGCGTCCTCCGCGGGGGCGGACGGGCGGTCCTGGCCGAGCCCGGCGAGGGCCATTCCCATGGCGAGCTCTCGCTCTTCGAGGTCGGGCGCTGCGGGGTGCTCGAGAACGAGCTGGAGGTGGGCGAGCTGGACGAGCGCGCCCGCCGCGCGGGCTTCACGGACGTGCGGCTCAAGCCCTACCCCGACCCCGACACCCTCTCCCTGAGCGCGACCGAGTACCGGCGGCTCCTGGAGGGGGATCTCGCCGTCTTCCCGCTGCGCGCGCTCCAAGAGAGCCTTCGCCGCTTCTTTCTCGTGACCCTGATGAAGGGGGAGCCGGTGCGGGACAGCCGCAACCCGGGCCGGCTCGCGGCCCTGATTGAGCGGCGCGGGTCCGAAGGGGCCTTGCGCGGACGCGGCGGGGCCCTGCTCGAGCTGCCGCTCACGGTGCGAAACACCGGTGACACCCACTGGCGGCACGAGTTGGACGAAGTGGGCGGTTACGTCATGTTGGCCGGGCACCTCCTCGACCCCGACGGCGGCCTCCTGCGCCAGGGCTTCTTCCGGACGCCGCTGCCGGGCCCGGTGGCCCCGGGCGCGGCGGTGGACCTGGTGGCGGAAGTGCCCCTGCCCGCGGAGCTCGGAGATTACCTCCTCCGGATCGACCTCGTGGACGAGCGCCTCATGTGGTTCAGCCAAGCCGGCTCGCCCACCCTCGATTTGGCCCTGCAGGTGGACTCTCACGCTCCGGGTACCGATCCCGAGGGCCTGCGCGCCCTGCTTTCGGCCTCCCTGCCCGCGGACGGCTTGCGGGCCGCGGGGGGCGTGCTCGTGGCCTTCCCGGTGCGGTTGTCGAACCGGGGCCGGGAGGCCTGGCCGAACGCGCCCGAGCCCCGCCCGGGCTCGGTCAGCCTAGCCGGACACCTGCTGGACGGCCAGGGCCAGGTGATGACACGCGACGTCCTCCACCTCCCGCTCCCCCGGCCGGTCGCACCGGGGGAGGAGGTGGAGATGAGCTGTGTTCTCCGCGCCCCCTTGGCCCCCGGTCCCTACCGGCTGAAGCTGGACCTGGTGATGGAGCTCGTCTGCTGGTTCGAGCAGCGGGGCTCCCCGCCTCTGGAGGTGGGCCTTCTGGTCACGGAGGAAACCCCCGACAGCACGAACCCCGGCCTCCTGCGCGCGATGATCGAGCTCGTGGAAGCCGCTCCCCCCCGCGCCCGCCCGAAGGCCCGTCTCTCCCTAGGTCTGCGCCTGACCAACATGGGCAACACGCTCTGGCGCTGCCGACCGCCGGGGGGACGGGGACAGGTGGCGCTGGGCGGGCACCTCCTGGACGAGCAGCGGGAGGTGCTGGCCCGGGATCATCTGCGCACGCGCCTGCCCCGCGACGTTCCCCCCGGCGACCGCCTGGAGATCCGGGCCCAGGTAGAGGTGCCCTCCGCCCCCGGCCGCTATGCGCTCGAGCTGGACATCGTGGACGAGGGCATCGCCTGGTTCGGCTCCCTGGGATCACCCACGCTGCAGGTCCCCTTCGAGGTCGCGGGGGAGCCGTCATAGGTCCGGGAGCGCCCGCTGCGCTTCCTCCACCTCCACGGCCGCGAAGCGCACCCGGCCCTGGCCGGGCAGGGCCTGGGCCAGGAGGGGCAGGTCGGCCGTGACGACGGTCGCGATCTTGGGATAGCCGCCGGTGGTGGGGCCATCCGCCATCATCACGATGGGGAGGCCGTCGGGCGGAACCTCGATCGAGCCCATCACCATCCCGTCGGAGAGGATCTCGGCCGGGCCACGGTGGGCGAGCCGCGGGCCCAGGAGCCGGCAGCCCACGCGGTCCGAGGCCGGTCCCACCGTGTAGGGCTCGGCGAGGAAGGTCGCCAACGACTCCGGCCGCAAGTGATCCGCCTGGGGACCAAGCACGACCCTCACCCTCTCCGGCGAGGGAGCGGTCGGGGGAGGGGTCGCGCGCTCTCCCCCCCGCGGGGGGGGGCCCAGAGCCAGCGTGTCGTGCGCGCGGAGCGCGCGGCCCTCGAGGCCGCCAAAGCCGCTCCCCAGATCGGTCGAGCGCGAGCCCAGGACCAGCGGCACGTCGATCCCGCCTGCCAGAGCCAGATAGGCGCGGCAGCCGGCCCCGCGGCCCGTGAAGCGGAGGACATTTCCGGGGCGGGCGAGCACGCGGGTGCCCACGGGGACGGGCCAGTTGCCCAGATCCTCGCGCTCCAGGACCGCCTCGAGGTCCGCCCCCGCGAGGGCGAAGCGCACGGGGGCCAAGAACCGGAGCACGGGCCCGACCACCGTGCACTCCAGCGCGGACGCGTCGGGGGCGTTGCCGAGCAGGCGGTTAGCCGCGCGGTGCGCGGGGCCGTCCATGGGACCCGCCCAGGTCACCCCCACCCGCCGATGGCCGAAGCGGCCCCCGTCCTGGATGGTGGTCAGGAGGCCGGGGTCGAGAACCTCGAGCACGGGGGCCACGGTCGCCCGCGCGCCCGCGACGGAGGCCGGCCCCCCCGGCAGCTCGCGCACGGGCTCGAACCGCACGCGGTCCCCGGGCAGGATGAGTGCGGGCGGCTGGGCGCCGGGGTCGAAGAGGCGCAGGGAGGTGCGGCCGAGGAGGCTCCACCCCCCGGGGGAGGCCACGGGATAGACGCCGGTCTGCCTCCCCGCGATGGCCACCGAGCCCGCGGGTACCCGGAGGCGCGGCGTGGCCCGCCGCGGGGTCTCCAGGGCCTCGGGCAGGGGGCCCAAGTAGGCGAAGCCGGGGGTGAAGCCCAGCATGAAGGCCACGTACTCGGGCGCGCTGTGCCGGGCGATCAACTCCGCCTCGGAAAGGCCGCGCGCGCGGGCCACCTCGGCCAGGTCGGGTCCCTCCTCACCCCCGTAGAGGGTGGGGACCGTGACCAGCCGCCCCCGCGCCTCCTCGTCCGTCCGTGCCGCCGCCCGCTCCTGCAGGAGGTGGGAGACTTCCTCGAACCCGATCCGCTGCGGGTCGTAGAGGACGAGGAGCGACCGGTGGGTGGGGACCGACTCGCGAAGACCGGGGAACGGCCGTTCGGCCAGGGCGCGGTCCAGGGCGCGCACGCGGGAGTTCAGGACCCTGTCCAGCCTGTCCCCGAACTCGAAGGTGAGGGCGGAGTCCCCGACCGGCAGGACCCGCGGAAAAGCGGTCAACGATCGAGGGCCCGCACCGCGACCCCCGCCGCCTCCAGGGCTCCGCGCACGGCACGGGCGAGGGCGACCGCGTTCTCCGTGTCGCCGTGGAGGCAGAGGGTGTCGGCCTGAAGCCGCACCTCGGAGCCGTCCCCCGCCGTCACCACTCCCTCGCGGGCGATGCGGACGGCCTGGGCGGCGACCGTCTGCGGGTCCGTCATCACCGCCCCCCGGAGGCCGCGGGAGCGTAGGGTTCCGTCTCTCTCGTAAACGCGGTCGGCGAAGGCCTCCGCCGCGAAGCGCAGGCCCTCGGCCTCGGCCGCGCGCCGCATGATCGAGGAGGTGGCGAGCCCCACCAGGATCAGCTCGCGCCCGGCGCGGGCCACGCCCCGGGCCACCGCCGCGGCCAGCCGCTCGTCCCCCACCGCCTGGTTGTAGAGCGCGCCGTGCGGCTTCACGTGCGTGAGCCGGGTGCCGTGGCTGGCCGCGAAGCCGGCCAGCGCGCCCACCTGGTAGACGATGTCCGCCACCACCTCCTCGGGATCGGCGGCGATGACCCGTCGGCCGAACCCGCGCAGGTCCCAGTGGCCGGGGTGGGCCCCCACCGCCACCCCGGCGCGGACGGCGTCCGCCACCGTGCGGTCGATCACGCTGGGATCGCCGGCATGGAACCCGCAGGCCACGTTGGCGGAGGTCACGAAGGCCAGGACCTCGGCGTCGGCCCCCATGCTGTAGGCCCCGAAGCTCTCCCCCAAGTCGGCGTTGAGATCGATCCGGGTCGCCATGGATCGGAGACTACGCCTCCTCCCTCCTTTCGTAAAGATCCCGGCCAGCACTAATTCCCGGTGGGGTTCGTGCCATCATACGGGGGACGCGGAGGGCGGCATGCGCATCGCATCTCTTCTCGCGAGCGGCACCGAGCTGGTGTGCGCCCTCGGAGCGGGCGACTCGCTGGTCGCGCGGTCCCACGAATGCGACTACCCGGAGTGGGTTCGGCGCCTGCCTGCACTGAGCCGACCGACGTTCGACACCAGCCTGGGGAGTCGCCAGATCGACATGCTGGTGAAGGCGCGCCTGCGTGCCGGCCAGCCCCTCTACGAGGTGGACCAGGCGCTCCTGGCCGGCCTGGCCCCGGACGTTTTGATCACGCAAACGCACTGTGAAGTCTGCGCGGTGACGCCCGCGGATCTAAACCAAGAATCGGCCCTCAACCTCACGCGCAGGCCGGTGGTGGCCCTCGCCACCGGAACGCTGGATGGCATTCTCGAAGGCTTCTTGAACGTGGCCGGCGTGATTGACCGCCGGGAGGCAGGAGAAGAGCTTGTGAGGGGGATCCGGCGGCGGCTGGCGACAATCCAGGAAGAAACCCGCCCCCTCCCGTCCCCCACGATCGTCTGCCTGGAGTGGATCGATCCCCTTTTCGGAATGGGAAACTGGGGGCCCGAACTCTTGGCCTATGCTGGAGGGAGCGAACTGCTCGGCGCGCCGGGTAAGCACTCCGCGGCCGCCCGCTGGGAAGACGTGCTTCGTGCCGACCCCGACGTGTTGCTGGTGGCGCCCTGTGGCTTTGGAATGGATCGAACGCTCGCGGAGATGCCCATCCTCGCAAACAAGCCCGGATGGAACGATCTTCAGGCCGTCCGCTCAGGCCGGGTCGTGGTGGCCGACGGAAACCGCTACTTCCACCGCTCCGGTCCGAGCATTCTCGAGACCGCGGAGATCCTGGCCGAGATCCTCCACCCCCAGGTGTTCGCCCCCCGCCACCAGAACCATGGGTGGCAGTCTTATCCCTCGAGACACGGGGCCCACTAGTTGGAGAGAACTGCCCTCTCGCCTCTGCTCCTCGACAAGGTCCGGGAACAGGTCGATAGGACGCAGCACCTTCTTGGCCTCATCCCGCCTGGGAAACAGTCTTGGAAGCCAGGCCTTCGCGGTCCGGTTCTCACCCTCGGCGACCTCTTGGGCCACATCCTGGAGTGCCTGGCCGGCTTCTGCGCCGCCCTCTATAGCGCCAACCCGGAGCGCTTGGCCCACTTCCTCGACCTCAAGGCCCTCCCCGTCAACCATCCCTGCGACGTCGAGGAGGCCAGGGGGCGTATCAGCTCCTACCTCCGTCACATAGAAGAG
>DATMQU010000009.1:0-4056 GCA_035566715.1 Vicinamibacteria bacterium | reverse complement strand
ACGGAACCGTGACCTACACCGGCAAGGACATCGCCTACCAGCTCTGGAAGCTGGGCCGCCTGGACCGGGATTTCAAATACCGACGCCACCGCACCTACCCCGACGGCCACGTGCTCTGGACCACCACCAGCGGGCCGGGCGAGCCGGGGGCGCCCGTGTTCGGCCACGCCCGCGCCGTCTACAACGTCATCGACGTGGGCCAGTCATACCCCCAGCGGGTGGTGAAGGCGGGGGTGGCGGCCCTCGGCCACGCCGAGGACGCGGAGGCGAGCCACCACCTGGCCTACGAGAAGGTCGTGCTCTCCCCCGCCACCGCGAGGGCCCTCGGCTACGCGGTGGCGGAGGAGGAGGCGGCGGTCAAGGTCTCCGGGCGCAAAGGGCTCGGGGTCAAGGCCGACGACCTTCTGGACGCCCTCCTGGCCAAGGCCCGGAGCGAGATCGACGCCCGGGACCCCGCCCGGGAGGCGACGGCCCGGGAGCGCACCGCCACCGCCATCGCCATCGGCGCCCTCCGCTACTTCCTGCTCAAGTTCGGGCGGACCCGAATCATCACCTTCGACATGGAGGAGGCGCTGGCCTTCGCGGGCGAGACCGGGCCCTATCTCCAGAACGCGGTGGTGCGGGCGCGGAACATCTTTGCCAAGATGGAGGGAGAAGGGCACCGGGTGGGGGCGCTCCTGGAGCGGGCCGCGGCCTCCAATCTCGGGGCCCTCCTGGAGGGCGAGGAGGGAGACGAGGTGTGGTCCCTCCTCCTGCTCATGGCCCGCAGCGAGGAGGTCGCCGAGCAAGCGGTGCGGGCGGAGGAGGTGGCCCTCCTGGCCAAGCACACCTTCGCCGTGGCCCAGGCCTTCCACTCCTACTACCAGAACCCCAGCTACTCCGTGCTCTACGCGGCGGGCGAGGAGCGGCGCGCCTTCCGGACCCTGGTCGTGGACTGCTTCCTCCGGCAGATGGACCTCCTCCTGGGCCTCCTGGGGATCCCGGTGCCGGAGCGGATGTGACCCGCCCGGCGGTGGGCCTCACCATCGGCTACGACGAGCGGCGTTCGGGCATGCACCTGCTGAGGCAGGACTACGTCCGATCGGTGGAGGCGGCGGGGGGGCTGCCCCTGGTGCTGGCCCCCGGCCGGCCGGAGGACGCCTCCGACCTGCTGGACCGCGTGGACGCCCTGATCCTGACCGGGGGGAGCGATGTGGATCCGGCCCTTTACGGGCAGGTCCCCCACCCCAAGCTCGGGCCCGTGATCCGCGAGCGGGACGACTTCGAGCTGGCCCTGTGTCGGGAGGCCCTCCGCCGCGACCAGCCCCTGTTGGCTATCTGTCGGGGCCACCAGGTGTTAAACGTTGCTACGGGCGGAACCCTGATCCAGGACATCCCGTCTGAGGTGACAGGAGGGCTCGGCGACGACCCGCGCCGGGAGCGCTGGGAGCGGGCCCACGATGTCCGGATCTGCAGCGGCACCCGGCTTCGTGAGATCCTGGGCAAGGAGACGATCTCGGTGAACAGCTTCCACCATCAGGCGATCGCGCGGCTCGGGCAGGGCCTTCTGGTCTCGGCCCGCACGAGCGACGAGAGGATCGTGGAGGGCATCGAGGCCCCCGGCCAACGCTTCGCGCTGGGGGTCCAGTGGCACCCCGAGGCCTTCTGGGACCGGGGCGACGGGTTCCAGGCCCTGTTCGAGGCCCTGGTGAGGACGGCAACCAGGGCATGATCCCCGCTCTGGCCCTGAGCCTCCTCCTCGCCGGCCCCGGCTCTCCCGTCGGCATCAAGTGGGAGCGCCAGTTCGAGGAGGCCCTCAAGAAGGCGAAGGCCACGCGCAAGCCGGTCATCGTGAACTTCTGGGCGGAGTGGTGCGGATGGTGCCGCCGGCTCGACAAGACCACCTACGCGGACCCCGTAGTCGCCCGCGTCGCGGAGGATTTCGTGGCCGTGCGGGTGAACACCGAGGGCAGCAAGAAGGACGTCGCCATCGCCCTGCGTTACGACGTCTCGTCCCTGCCCACCGTCGTCTTTGTGACCCCCGCCGGGCGCCAGCTCTCCCGCGTCAACGGCTTCCAGGGTCCGGGGGAGTTCCCCCACACGCTCGAGCGGGTCCTCCTGGAATCCCACAAGGTGATGGCCTGGGAGGCCGCCCTCGAGGAGAATCCCAAGGACGCGGCCGCCCTGGCCAGCCTGGGCATCCACCTTTTCGACCAGGAGTTCTACGACGAGAGCGCGGAGCTTCTGGAGCGGGCCAGGTGGGCGGACGCGGAGCAGCCGGCGGCCAACCGCAGAAAGACCCGCCTGCTCCTGGCCATGATCCAGAACACCCACCACCACTACGCCGAGGCCGAGGCCCTTCTCAAGGAAGCCCTCGGCTTCCGGCCCCCGGGAGAGGACGGCGCCAAGCTGCTCTTCGTTCTCGGTCGGACGTATGTGGCCTGGGGACGCGCCGCGGATGCGCGCCTGACCCTGCAGCAGATCATCAGCGACTACGCCCAGCACCCCCTGGCCCAGAAGGCCCGAGACACCCTGGTCGCCCTCGATCACCCCAAGTAGGGCCCGTTACTCCCCCGCCCCCGCGGGGGGAGGGGAGCCCTCCAGGAACCCGAGCAGCAAACGCGCCACCTCCGCCGGACGCTCCTCCTGGGGAAGGTGCCCGCAGTCCTCAAGGACCACCGCACGCGAGCCGGAGATGGCCTTCGCGAAGCGGTCGGCGTCGAGGGCGGGGATCCAGGCGTCCTGCTTGCCCCACAGGATGAGGGTCGGGGCCTGGACCCGGGGGGCGAGCTCGGCCACCGCCCCCGGATGGAGGCGGATCGAGGCCAGCAGGGACCGGCTGGCGGCCGGGGCCCCCGGCCGCAGCACGGGGGCCGCGTACTCCTCCACCCGCTCCGGGGTCACGAGGGCGGGGTCGTGGAAGACCTGTCGGAGGGCCGCCCGCACCAGGAGCCGCCGCACCGGGAGGTGGTCGAGGAGCGCCGCCATCGGCCGGAAGCCCGCCACCCGGATGAGGAAGGGCCGGTCCCGCTCGGCCAGGTTGAAGCCGGCGGCGTCGATGAGGACGAGGCGGCCTACCCGCGAGGGATCGCTGGCCGCGAGCACCACCGCCACCGCTCCCCCCATGCTGTTGCCCACGAGGTCGGCCCGCGCGATCCCCAGGCGGTCGAGGAGGGCCCGGACCACGCGTGGGTACGACTGGAACGAGAGGTCCTTGGGCAGGTCGGATCCGCCGAAGCCGGGCAGGTCGAGGGCCACCACGTCGTGACCCTCGCGAAGGGCGGGCAGGACGTCCTTCCACGTGTAGATGGAGGAGGCAAAGCCATGCAGCAGCACGACCGCGGGGCCCCGGCCCGCACGCACATAGCGGACGCGCGAGCCCTCCACCGTCTCGTAGCGCGGGGTGAGGCCGGCCGCCTGGAGCCAGGCCCCCGTGGGCCCCGCCGGAGCTTCGCCCCGCAGCACGAGGCCGACGAGCACGGCGGCCGCGACGCCGATCACGATGAGGGCGCGACGCATGCTCCTCTCGTCACCCCAAGACCCGCCCGGCTCGCTGTGTCCGCCGCTATTCGAAGCAGGCCACGAGGAGCGCCTTGCCCTTCCCGGTCTTGTTCTCCGGGCGGCACGACTTGCCCGCGGCCGTGCAGCACCAGCAGGCTTCTATGGCCTCGCCCGTGCCGCCGCTCGGGATCACCGAATCCGTGACCGGACCGGCGTCGGGCTTGCCGCAGGCCCCGCCCACGTCGGCAGCGGTCCGTAGAACCACCCGCGAGTCTGTCATGTTCAGGTAGAGGGCGGTGGCGGCGCTGCCTGGGAACGCGACCGCGGTGACCCTCTTCTCGTTCGCGTCGATCGGACGGTAGATGACGATCATGGGGCTGCCCGGCTTGAAGCGGGCCACCTCGGCGATGACCGCCGGCTCGAAGGTCCAGGCCAGCTTCTCGCCGCTGCTGGACTTCATCACCGCGCGGTTCATAGTCGCGTCGACGCTCTCCAGCGTCCCGTGGACGCTCTTGTGGGGCCGGGGGGGGCTGGCGGCCGTCTGCGCCCATGACCGCGGCGCCAGGGCGACGAACG
>DATMQU010000008.1:0-2930 GCA_035566715.1 Vicinamibacteria bacterium | reverse complement strand
CTCGTCAAGGCCATGGGTCACCCCGAGCGGAGCTACCCCACGCTGCTCATCGCGGGCACCAATGGCAAGGGCTCGGTGGCGGCTTATTGCGACTTCGCCCTCCGCGCCTCTGGGCTCCGGGTGGGGCGCTACACCTCGCCCCACCTCGTGCGCGTGAACGAGCGGATCGTGGTGGGAGGGCGGGAGATCTCGGACCGGGACCTGGACCTCGCCGTGGGCCGCGTCCGGGAGACGGCCGAGGCCCTGGTGGGGAAACGCGTGATCGCCGCCCACCCGACCCACTTTGAGGCTTTGACCGCCGCCGCCTTCGAGCACTTCCGCCGCGCGCGCGTGGAGGTCGCGGTGCTGGAGGTGGGGATGGGGGGACGCCTCGACGCCACCAACGTCGCCGCGCCCCTGGCCTCCGCGATCGTCAACGTCGACCTCGACCACCAGGCCTACCTGGGGACGACGCTCGCCGCGATCGCGGGAGAAAAGGCGGGCGTCTTGCGGCGCGGCCGCGCCACCGTGCTGGGCCCCCTCCCGCCCGAAGCCCGAGCCGCGGTCCTCCGCCGGGCCCGCGCGCTTCGCGCTCGTCTCGTCGAGGCCCGGGCGGGGTGCGTGATGGCGACCTCGGGCGAGCGTCTCGACCTGCGCACGCCC
Source organism: Vicinamibacteria bacterium (assembly GCA_035566715.1). GTDB lineage: Bacteria > Acidobacteriota > Vicinamibacteria > Fen-336 > Fen-336 > DATMML01. The sequence goes on along the minus strand of DATMQU010000008.1, from coordinate 2,288 downwards.
CGGGCCCTATACCGCGGCCTGCGGCCGCTGCCCGGAGCCCACCAGCGCGACAACCTGCTGGTGGCGATCCGCCTCCTGGAGGAGGCCCAGGCGGCGGGGCTCCCCCTGGACCTGTCCCGCCTGGGCGCGGGGATCGCCCGCACGCGCTGGCGCGGACGGCTGGAGTGGATCCCCGGCCGCCCCCCCCTGCTGCTCGACGGCGCCCACAACCCGGGCGGGGGGCGGGCCCTCGCCGAGCATCTGCGGACCCGGGGCCCCTTCGTGCTCCTCTTCGGCGTGATGGCGGACAAGGACGTGGCCGAGCTGGCGCGTGTCCTCTTTCCCCTCGCGCGGGCGGTGGTCTTGACAAAGCCCCGGGGGGGGCGGGCGGCGAGCCCGGAGGAAATCGCGCGGCGGGCGGGGGCGTGGGGGGCGCGCGCGCACCGGGAGGCCGTGCCCGGCCGCGCCCTCCACCTCGCCCGGCGCCTGGCCACGGGGGGCGCTCCGGTGGTGGTGGCGGGCAGCCTGTTCCTGGTCGGTGAGGTGATCGCGATCCTGAAGAAGGAGCGCCGAGCGCGGCCGGGCTAGGCCGGCCCGGGGGGAGCGGGCTCCGGTGCCCTCAGGCCTTCTTGGAGAGGCGCCCTTTCTGTCCGCCCGTGCCCTCGAGCGACGCCAGCTCCTGCGCCGCCTTCGGGTGCCCGGGCTGCAGCTCGAGCACCTTGCGGTAGCTGGCCGCGGCCCGGCTCACGAGGCCGCCCGCCCGATAGAGGCTCCCGAGCACCAGGTGCGCGTCGGTATGCGCGGGGTTCTCGCGGAGCGCGCTCTGCAGAACCTCCTCCGCCCGCTTCTGCCACTTCGGGTTCTTCATGTAGGCCTGAGCGAGAACCACCTTGGCCCTCACCCGGGGCGCACCCTCGACGCGTCGAATCGCGGACTCCAGCAGCTGGATGGCGTCCCAGAACTTCTCCTCCTTCATCAGCCGCTCCGCCTGACGGATGGAGTCCATGGCCGCTTCCAGCTCCAGGACCGGGTCGGGGGGAGGGGGCGGTTCCGAGGTGGGGGCGAGCGGCGGGGGGGAAGGAGCGGCCGCGGCCGGAGCCGCCGGCACCGGAGGGGCCGGTGCGGGACGGGACCTTCTGGGCTCGAAAGCGGTCTCGTATTTCGCGCGCGTGACCGGATCGCGCAGCGTCTCGTACGCCTCGGAGAGGCGGAAGAAGACGGCCTCGCGCTTCTCCCGAATGTCCGCGAGGGAAGGGTCCCGGCAGGCGTCCGGGTGGAGGAGGCGGGCAAAATGGGTATAGGCCTCCTTGATCTGCGTCTCGTTCGCGGTGCGCAAGACCCCCAGCACTTCGAAGTAGTCCTTCCGGCGGAGGCTCTCGAAGGTTTCGAGGACGATCTGCCGGATCTCCTCCGCCTGGCGCTCCACACGGCGAGCCTCTTCGGACGCCGACTTGGCCGTCAGGGGGGGCGGCGTCGGCGGCGCGGGGCGGGAGGGCGGGGGCGGTGTGGGCGGGGCCCCGGGCGCGGCACGGGAGGGCGGGGGCGGCGTGGGCGGCCCCGGAGCGGGGGCCGTCACCGCCTCCCGGCGAGGCGTCCGCGTGGGGGCGGCCGGGGAGGCGGGGGCGGCGTTGGCGAGGTAATCCACGGTCCCCGTGCAGAGGAGGCCGAAGAGGCTCCGCTCGGTGTCTTCCGGAGGAAGCGGGATCAGGCTCACCACCTCGCGGGCGCTCAGGGTTCCGTCGATCCGGGAAAGGATGAACCCGTCCGTGGGGGTGAGGGTGATCCGCTGGGAGCGGAGGAGCGGGTCGCGGGAGAGGATCAGGATCCGGTTCATGTCGCCCAGGCCCTGGCGCACGAGGGCCGGATCCTGGACCCTCCGCGTGGCTTCCAGGATCACCTCGCCCGTGGAGAGCTGCGACACGAGCCCCGCCTCCACCGCGCTGTCGGACAGCTCCTCGAAGGTTTGGGAGCCGCCGGCCCGGCCCAAGACGTTGGAGAGGATCTCGCGCACGTGCATCCCGACCGCCTCTTCGAGCCGCCCGCGCTCCAGAAGCCCGAGGTCGGAAAGCACGGCCCCCAGCCGCTTCCGCTCCCGGAGCACGATGGCAATGGCCCGGTCCAGGTCGGCCTGGCTCAAGAGGCCGTAGCGGACGAGCACGTCCCCCAGGTGTTCGCCCGCCACGTCGCTCGTCCCGTGAACTATCTGCCCCTTCACGATCCGGAGGCTGCGCCGCTCGCGACCCCGGTCGTGGGCGAAATGAAGGTGGCCCGATTTGGAGCCCACATAGATCTCGCGCATGAGGCGGAAG
>DATMQU010000007.1:0-4182 GCA_035566715.1 Vicinamibacteria bacterium | reverse complement strand
CGGGCCTACGCCAAGGCCCGGGGGCTCGCCCCGTCCCCCGCCACCGCCGCCGTCACGTCCCCCAGCGGCCGGTGAAAGCCCGCTCCCGTTGCCCCTGGGCGGGGACCGATCCCCTCTACCGCGCCTACCACGATCGCGAGTGGGGCGTTCCCGAGCACGACGACAACCGGCTCTTCGAGATGCTGATCCTAGAGGGCGCCCAGGCGGGCCTGAGCTGGATCACGATCCTCCGCAAGCGGCCGCACTACCGGAAGGTCTTCGCCGGCTTCGACCCCCGCCGGGTGGCGCGCTTCGATCGGCGTCGGATCACGGCCCTGCTCCGCGATCCCGGCATCGTCCGCAACCGCCGGAAGGTGGAGGCGACGGTGCAAAACGCGCGGGCCTTCCTGGCCATCGTGGCCGAGGAGGGAAGCTTCGACCGGTACCTGTGGCGGTTCGTGGGGGGGCAGCCTATCAGGAACCGCTGGGTCCGAATGGGGCAGGTGCCCGCGGAGACGGGCGAGTCCCGCGCCTTGAGCCGGGACCTCAAGAAGCGCGGCTTCGCTTTCGTGGGCCCCACCATCTGCTACGCCTTCATGCAGGCGGTGGGCCTGGTCAACGACCACCTGAGGGGCTGCTTCCGACACCGTCCGCGTCCCGCGGGCCCGAGGCCTTAGCCCGAGTCGAAGCGCGGCCAGCCGGGCCGCCCCGCGTCCCCCGGCGGGCCACCGGCGCTCAGGGCTGCAGGGCGGCCTCCGGCAGGACCACGTAGGAGGTGCCCAGGTCCCGCGCCTTCTGATCGAGCGCGGCGAGATCGGCGGAGGCGATACCCTTCCACTCGTCCTCGTATTGCTTCATCTCCCGGGCCAGTTCCGCGTAGATCTCGCGCATCCCCTGGGTGGGAGCCCCGTCCGCGTCGTCCACCCACTCCAGAAGCGGGCTCAGCTTGGAGTAGAGCTTGGCCCCTCCCCGCTGGGCCAGGATGTCGTAGGCGACCTGGGCCTTCGGATTGTGGAGCTTCTCCTCCAGGGCGTCGCACTTGCGGAGGAGGTCCCCCCCGGCCTGTACCAGGGCCGCCGCCCGCTTGTCCTCCTTCAGCAGCTCGTTCTTGGCCAGGATCTGCTCCCGGACGGACCGGATCTGGTGCACGATCCCGGAGAGCCGCGTGATGTCCCCGCGGAGGGCGAGGGCGAACTGGAGCTGCTCCTTGAGCTCGGCCGCGGGTATGGCCACCCGGGGGTCGGGGCGCACCTCGAAGGGGGTGGTGAGGCTCTGGCCATCCACGATCAGCTTCGCGGTGTAAGCACCGGGCAGGGCCCAGGGGCCGAGGGCCGGATTTCCGGAGTCGAGCTTGGCCCCCCGGATCTTGACCGACCCCGCATAGCGCAGGTCCCAGGTCACGCGCTGCACGCCGGGATCGGTCGCGAGCACCACCGGCTTGCGGGGGCGCCCGGCATCGGGGTCGTCCTCCTCCTCCTCGGGCGGCTCCTTCTTGCTGGACAGCGTCCGGACCACGGCGCCCTCGGCGTCCAGGATCTGCAGGGTCAACTCCCCCGTCGGCTTCGCCTTCAGGTAGTAGGAGATGGCCACGCCCGCGGGTGGGTTCTCACCCGGGCCCTTGAGGTGGGAGGAGACCAGGTTGTGGGCGCGCCAGCGTATGGCGGGGGGGACGGGGAACAGGTGCGCGGGCTCGGCGGCGATCGGCGCCGACCATTCCCGGATGGGGGTGAGGTCATCGAAGATCCAGATCGAGCGGCCGTGGGTGCCCACCACCAGGTCGTCGCCTTTCACCACGAGGTCGTGCACGGCCACCGTGGGCAGGTTCAGCTTCAAGGGGGTCCAGGTGGCGCCGTCGTCGGGCGAGAACGAGACCCCGCGCTCGGTACCGAGGTAGAGCAGGCCCCGGCGCTTGGGGTCCTCCCGCACGGCGTGGAGGTACACGTCGGGGGGGAGGGCGGCGGCCAGGCTGCGCCAAGTCCTGCCATAATCCGTCGTCTTGTAGAGATAGGGCCGGGGGTCGTCCAGGCGGTGGGCGTCCGCGATGACGTAGGCGGTGGCGGCGTCGAAGGGTGAGGGCTCGATGAGGTCGATGGTGGCCCACTCCGGCAGGCGGGGAATGCCCGCGGTCACGTTCGTCCAGGTGGCCCCGCCGTCGCGGGTGACCTGGACCAGGCCGTCGTCGCTGCCCACCCAGATTAGCCCCTTCTGCCGCGGAGACTCCGCGATCGCGAAGATAGTGCAGTAGTACTCGACGCCCGTGTTGTCCCCGGTGATGGGGCCCCCCGTCCACCTCTGCTTGCTCTTGTCGTTGCGGGTGAGGTCAGGGCTGATGGCGGTCCAGGTCTGCCCCCCGTCGCTGGTGCGGAAGAGCACGTTGCCGCCGTGGTAGACCACTTTGGGGTCGTGGGGCGAGACGTGGATGGGGGCCGTCCATTGGAAGCGGTAGCGGGCGTCCTCCGCCCCGTGCCCGGAGAGGTTGTTGGGGTAGGCGCTCACCGCGCGCACCTGCTGCGTGCGATGGTCGTAACGCGAGATGAAGCCGAGGTATTCGCCCGCGTAGACCACGTTGGCATCGGAGGGATCGTGGGCGGTGTGGCCGGCCTCGCCCCCGCCCACGCCGTACCAGTCGCCGAGCGTGATGCCCCCCGAGGAGAGGCTGTTGCTGGGGCCGGAGGCGGTGCCCAGGTCCTGCATGGCGCCGGACACGCGGTAGGGCACCTGGTTGTCCACGGCCACGTGGTAGAACTGCGCGATGGGCAAGGGGGGTGCGTACCAAGTCTCCCCCCCGTTGGTGCTGATGTCGACCCCGCCGTCATTGGCAGCGATGACGCGGCGGGGGTTGCGGGGATCGATCCAGAGGTCGTGGTGGTCGCCGTGATGGAGCTCTTTCACTTTCCTGATGGTCTTGCCCCCGTCGACCGTCCTGAGCAGCGGCACCTGGGGGAACCAGACGACGTCGGGGTTGCTGGGATCCACGGAGAGCGTGGTGTAGTACCAGGCCCGTTGCCGGAGCGAGTGGTGGCCGCTCGCCAGCTTCCAGCTCTCGCCCCCGTCGTCGGACCGGAAGAGCCCGCCCTTCTCCGCCTCGATCAGCGCGTAGACACGGCGGCCATCGGAGGGGGCCACCGCCACGCCCACTTTGCCCCAGATCCCCTCCGGCAGCCCCTTCTCCTTGAGCTGCTTCCACGTCTCACCCAGATCCCGCGAGACGTAGAGGCCGCTGCCGGGGCCCCCGCTCGTCAGCTCCCAGGGGCGACGCCGCGCCTGCCAGAGGCCCGCGAACACGATGTTCGGGTTCGAGGGGTCGAAAGCCACGTCGGAAGCGCCCGTGTCCGCATCCTTGGCCAGCACCCTCTGCCAGCTCTTCCCGCCGTCCTTCGTCCGGTACACCCCCCGCTCCGGGTTGGGCCCGAAAGGATGGCCGAGCACGGCGGCCAGGGCCAGGTCGGGGTTGGTGGGATGGACGATGAGGGCGCCGATCTGGCCGTCCTGCTTCCACACCTGGGTCCAGGTCTTGCCCGCGTCAACGGACTTGTAGATCCCGTTGCCCATGGCCACGTTGCCGCGGATGTTGGCCTCTCCCGAGCCGACATAGATGATGTTGGGGTCGGAGGGGGCGACCGCGATGGAGCCGATGGAGGAGACCGGCTGTTCATCGAGGACCGGCTTCCAGCGGATCCCGCCGTCCCCCGACTTCCAGACCCCGCCCGAGGCGGTGGCCGCGTAGTAGGTGAAGGGATCGCCGGGGACGCCGGCCACGCGCGCGACCCGCCCCCCGGCGGGGGGGCCCACCAGCCGGTACTTGAGGCCCGCGAACTCCTTCGGGGGCCCCTTCGGGGGCTCCGGCTCGTCGGCCCGCCCGCCCGCAACCAGGGCCAGACCGGCCAGGGAGAACACGAGCGCGGCCGCGCTCCTGCGCCTGCTCAGAGTCGCCATCGCCGTCTCACCTCTCCAAAAAATAAAGGCGGGGGCAGGATAGCGTCTCCGCGGAGGACCTTCAAACAATGAGGACGGCGGCACCCCGAATGCGGCCGTCCCGCAGCGACCGCAGGGCCTCGTTGGCGGTGGCCAGGGGGAAGGCCTCGGCCTCGATACGCACCGGGATGCGGCGGGCGAGGTCGAGAAACTCATCGCCGTCCCGGCGGGTCAGATTCGCCACCGAGCGCAGGATGCGCTCCTCCCACAGGATGCGGTAGGGGAAGG
>DATMQU010000006.1:0-2845 GCA_035566715.1 Vicinamibacteria bacterium | reverse complement strand
CGCCCCTCCCTCCCGCGAGAGGTCGGGAACCGCGCTCGCGATGCCCGCCCGCATCTTCTCCATGGGCAGGTTCACCCCGATCACGCCCGTGGACGCCACCACTACGTCTTCCGGCCGGCCTCCGATCTCGCGGGCGAGGAGGGCGGCCGTCTCGCGGGCATCGCGAAGCCCCTGCTCTCCAGTGCCCGCGTTGGCGCCGCCCGCGTTCGCCACCACCCCCCGCGCCTGCCCGGAGGCGACGTGCTCGCGGGACACGATGACGGGCGCGGCCTGGGCCCGGTTCTGGGTGAACACGGCCGCGGCCGCGCATCCCTGGTCGGCCACGATCAGGGCCAGGTCCAGGCCTTGGGGCTTGATGCCGGCGGCGACGGCCGCGGCCCGGAAGCCCAGGGGGGCGGTGACGCCGGAGCTCATCGCTTGGCTCGGGCCGCGGGCCGGGGAAGGCGCTCCCCGACCGCCCCCGTCTTCGCGTCCCCCGCCGCGCGCTCGCGGGTCAGGGCCCGCACCCGCTCGGGAAGGCCGAAGAGGCGGATGAAACCCTCCGCATCCTTGTGGTCGTAGGCCATGCCGGTGCCGAAAGTGGCCAGATCCTGGCGGTAGAGGCTGCGGGGGGATCGGCGACCGATGGCCTCCGCCCGCCCCTTGAAGAGGCGGACCCTCACCTCCCCCGTCACCTCCTTCTCGGTCTCGTCCACGAACGAGGCCAGGGCCTCCCGGAGGGTCGAGAACCAGAGCCCGTCGTAGATGAGCTGGGCATAACGCACGGAGACGGACTGCTTGAAGTGGAGGGTGTCGCGGTCGAGTACCAGCCGCTCCAGCTCCCGATGGGCGAGGTGGAGCACGGTGCCGGCGGGGGTCTCGTAGACGCCCCGAGACTTGATCCCCACCAGCCGGTTCTCCACCAGGTCCAACCGGCCCACGCCGTGGGCCCCGGCCAGGCGGTTCAGGGCCTCCACGATGGCGACCGGTCCCAGCCGCTGGCCGTCCAGGCCCACCGGCACCCCCTGCTCGAAGGCCAGGGTCACGACCTGGGGCCGGTCGGGGGCGTCCTCGGGGTCCACCGTAAGCTTGAACATCTCCTTGCGGGGGGCGTCCCAGGTGTCCTCCAGGTTGCCGCCCTCGTGGGAGAGATGCCAGAGGTTGCCGTCCCGACTGAAGAGGTCCTTGGGGGTCTGGTCCACGGGCACGCCGTGCGCGGCCGCGTAGGCGAGCGCGTCCTCGCGGGAGCGGATCGTCCACTCCCGCCAGGGTGCGATCACCTTGAGGTGGGGAGCGAAGGCCCCGTAGGTCACCTCGAAGCGAACCTGGTCGTTGCCCTTGCCGGTGGCGCCGTGGGCGAGGGCGTCCGCCCCGGTGGCGAGCGCGGTCTGGACCTGGTGGTAGGCCAGGAGGGGCCGGGCGAGGGCGGTGCCGAGCAGGTAGTTGTCCTCGTAGACGGCGCCCGCGGCCAGGGCCTTGAAGGCATAGTCCCGGACAAACTCCTCGCGCAGGTCCTCGACCACGCACGCCGAGGCTCCCGTGGCCAGGGCCTTGCGCTCCACTGCCTCGAGGTCGTCCCCCTGGCCGACATCCCCGCAGTAGGCGATGATCTCCGCCCCTCCGTAGGTCTCCTTGATCCAGGGGATGATGATGGAGGTGTCCAGACCCCCCGAGTACGCCAGCACCACTTTCTTGACCGTGCTCATTTCCGAGAGGCTCCTTCCCCGAAAGCGACTGGGACTTCCGTCTTCTTGTCGACCCTCACCTCCGGGTGAGCGTCCGGGATAACGGCCCGCACCATGGCCGTCTCGTCGCAGCAAAGGTTCAGGGGGCAGGTCTTGCAATCGGTGGCCAGCTTGTCCAGGAATCGTTCCCGCTGCGTGATCTGAAAGCCCAGGTTCAGGAAGAAGGGAACCCGCCGGGTCAGGGCCAGGACTTCCTGAAAGCCGCGCTCGCTCGCCCAGGCGAACAGCCGCTCCGCGATGGCGTGTCCGATCCCGCGCCCGGCCTGGTCCCCGCAAACCGCCAGCGACCGCAGCTCGCCCAGGCCGGGGCCGAGCTCGCTCAAGGCGCCGCAGCCCGCCACCCTCCCGTCCACCTCTGCCACCAGGAAGTCGCCCAGCCGCGCCCGCAGCGATTCCTCGCTGCGGGGCAGAAGGAGCCCCCGGTCGGCATAGCCGTTGATGAGGCCCAGCAGGACCGCCACGTCCCCCTCCTCCGCCCTACGCAGCCGCACCCGCACCTCCCTCGAGGACCGCCTCCAGAGCGGTCAGGAACGTCCGAATGTCACCGCCCCCGATCGCGAGCGGGGGCAGGAGCCTGAGCACGTTGTCCCCGGCCTTGGTGGCGAGCACGCCCCGCTCGCGGAGCCCCTTCAGGACCGGCCGGACCTCGCCCTTGAACTCCACTCCCAGCATGAGGCCGAGGCCGCGCACCTCGGCCACGGCGGGGAAGCGGCGGGCCAGCCGCTTGAGGCCCCGCCGCAAGGCGGCGCCCTTCTTCTCCACCTTCTCCAGGAACCCGGGGGTGGTGATGCGGTCGAGCACGGCCAACGCGGCCGCCGCCACCACCGGGTTGCCGCCAAAGGTGCTGCCGTGATCGCCCACCTGAATGGCGGCGGCCAGGTCCTCGCGCAGGAGGACGGCGCCTATGGGCAGGCCGCCCCCCAAGGGCTTGGCCAAGGTGAGGATGTCGGGGGTGATGCCGGCGTGCTGGTAGGCGAAGAGCCGCCCCGTCCGGCCGAGTCCGCACTGCACATCGTCCGCCACCAGGAGGGCCCCCCGCTCGCGGCAGAGGTCGGCCAGGCCGCGCAGGAACTCGGGGGGGGCGGCCCGCACCCCGCCCTCGCCCTGCACCGGCTCGATCA
>DATMQU010000005.1:0-6387 GCA_035566715.1 Vicinamibacteria bacterium | reverse complement strand
AGGACCATGGCGAAGTGCGTGCCCCGCCCGACTTCGCTGTCCACGCGGATCTCGCCCCCATGGGCGGCCACGATACCGTGGCAGACGGCCAGCCCCAAGCCCGTCCCCTGCCCGAGGGGCTTGGTGGTGAAGAAGGGGCTGAAGATCTTGGGCAGGTTCTCGGTCGGGATCCCCACCCCGTCGTCGGTCACGGAGAGGCAGACGCTCTGCTCGCCCTCCGCCCGCGTCTCGACCACCACGTGCCCCCCGGCCGAGGTCGCGTCCAGCGCGTTCATGAGCAGGGCGATGAGCACCTGCCGGATCTGGCCGTCGTCCGCCTCGATGTGGCGCAGGTCGGGGTCGAGCCGGAGGGAGAGCGCCACCTGCTTGAGCCGCATTTGGTGATCGACGAGCTCGGTCGCCCTCTCCGCGAGGGCGTTCAGGTCGGTGATGCGCACCTCCGGCTTGCGGCTGCGGCTGAAATCGAGGAGGGCGCCGATGATCTTCTTGCAGCGGAAGATCTCTTCGTCGATCGTCTTCAGGTAGCGCGGGAAGTTCTTGAAGCTGTCGATGGCGAGCAGCCGGGGGTCCTGGGCGCTCTGGAGGAGGCTCTCCGCCCGCAGGGCCATGGAGGCGAGAGGGGTGTTGATCTCGTGGGCGACGCCGGCGGCGAGTTGGCCGACATCGGCCAGGCGGACCGCCTGCAGCAGCCGCTCCTGGTTCTCCTTGAACTCGCTCACGTCCTTGAGGATCACCACCAGCCCCCGGCGGCCGTCTGCCTCGCCGAGGAGGGGAGAGGTCGTCACCTGCAGGGTGCCCTCGAGCTTCGTGAAGCGCGTCTCCTCGGTGCGGGGGCGACCGTCGGCGAGGCTCAAGGCGATGGGGTCGGGGAGCCCGGGCCGAGGCTCGCCCAGGACCTGGCGGTAGGGGGAGGAGATGATGTCGCGGATCGAGCAGCCGAGGACGCGGGCCAGACCCAGGTTGGCCCGCACCAGCAGGCCCCCGCCGTCCACTAGCGCCACCGGGTCCACGATGGCGTCGAATGTCCCCTCCCACTCGCGCTTGGCCTCGATCAGGGTGTGCACGAACCGGGTGTGGGGATGCTCTTCGTTCGGGGGCCCCAGGAAGAGGGTGACGGGCGGGGGGGAGGGCAGACCGGCCACCAGCCCCGCCGTCTTGGGCGCATCCTTGGGCTCGCTGAAGATGAGGGTCAGAACCGGGCGGTGGGGGAGCAGGGCGGAGAGCTCCTGGCCCTGGACAACTTGGAAGCCGCGCGCTCCCAGGACAGACGCCCAGCTGCGGGAGTCGGCGCCCTCGCCGACGATCGCGACCACAAGGCCCTCGGGCTTCGCCGCGGCGGCCACGGCGAGAGTCTAGCACACGAGCTCGCGGGCTCGTTGTTGACACTCCCTGGGAAAGGCGCCTAGGATCCGAGCCAGGTATCGAGCGATCATGGCCCTGGCTCCTTCTCGAATCCTCGTAGTGGATGACGAGCCGTCCTTTGGCAGCCTGGTGGCCGAGGTTTTGACGGAAAGGGGCTTCGAAACCGTCTCCCTCTCGGATCCCCTCGAGGCCCTGCAGAGAGCGGGTGACGGATCGTTCGCGGCCGCGGTCCTCGACCTCGTCATGCCCAAGATGAGCGGCCTCGAACTGGCGGACGGGATCCGGGGCGTGAGCCCCGACACCCAGATCTTGATCCTGACCGGGCACGGGGACATGGATTCCGCGATCGAGGGCATCCGCCACGGGGTGTTCGACTACATCGGCAAGGCCAACCTGCAGATGCCCCGGCTGGAGCGGTCCGTCCGTCAAGCGGTGGAGCGATGGACCCTGTTGCGGCAGAACCGCGAGCTCCTGGAGCAGCTGAGCCGCTCGAACCGGCACCTCCGGGCCCTCTTGGACGTGGGCGTCGTCCTCACCGGTGAGCCCCACCTCGACCGGCTCCTAGCCGGGCTGGTGGCCTCCGCGAAGGAGCTCTGCGGGGCATCCGCCGGGCGCGCCGTGCTCTTCGAGCCCATGGCGGAAGGAGGCATGAGGGTTCAGCTGGCGGTGGGAGACGGGAGCGACTCCCTGCCCGGGGCGCGGCTCGGGGAGCAGGAGGGCATCGCTACCCTGGTGGCGGGGGGAGGGGAGGCGGTGCTCGTGGTCTCCGCCCAGGACCACCCCCGCTACTCCGTTCGCTGCGACGAGATGCCCATGGCCCGGTCGGGATTCCTGAGCGCCGGCCTTCATCATGGAGGGGTCCGCGGGGCCCTCTCCGTCGCGGGGGCGGAGGGTGGCGCCTTCAGCCCCGAAGACCGGGACATGCTGGCGAGCCTGGCCCGCCAGGCCGCGGTGGCGATAGAGAACGCGCTTGCCCAGGAGAGGGCGATCAACTTCTTCACCCACACCTCCGAGATCCTGGTCTCGGTCATGGAGGGGATGGACATCTTCCCCCCCGGACACTCGCGGGGCGTGGCCGCCCTCTCCGACATGATGACCCGGCGCCTGGGCATGACGGACGCGGAGCGTCGCAGTGTCCATTTCGCGGGCCTGCTCCACGACATAGGGAAGATCCGCCTCGACCCCGCCATGTTGAAGTCGCCGAACTACGCTTCACCCGAGGTCCGCCACCACATCCAGCAGCACCCCGCGCTGGGCGCCGAGCTCCTGAAGCCCATCACGGTCTGGGCGGACATCCTGCCCATGATCCACGGGCACCACGAGTGGTGGAACGGCAAGGGCTACCCCCGGAGCCTGAGCGGCGAGGAGATCCCCCTGGGCGCGCGGGTGGTGGCGGTGGCGGAGGCTTTCGACGCCATGACGCGGGGCACGCCCTACGGGGGGAAGCGATCGCCGGAAGATGCCCTCCGCGAGATCCAAGCCTTCGCGGGGACGCAGTTCGATCCGAAGATCGCGCGGGTCTTCGTGGCGGAGTACCGGGCCCACGGGGAGGAGATCACCTCCCGCGGCTGAACCCGCTCTTTAGACTCCCCTGCCGGCGAGCCGGTCGCGTGAAGGAGACTAAGCCCGCGCCCGGGGGCACCTGCCCGCAGCCCCTCGCCTGGGCGGGCGGGAGGCCGCCCGCCCCGCGAGCATCCCTACCCGGGAGAGCATTGGGCCGACCCCGCCGGCTCACCCAGGTGCCTTCGCAGGAGGACCCGCAGGGCCTCGAATTCCAGGGGCTTGGTCACGTACTCGTCGACCTTGAACCTCCGGTAGGCTTCCATCGCGTACATGACGTTCGGGTAAAGGACGGTCATGACCACGACCCGTATGCGCGCGGTTTCGGGGTCGGCTTTGATGTGACCGCACATCTCCCGCCCGTCCAGGCCGGGGATGAGGGCGTCGGTGAGGATCAGGTCCGGCTTGTACTCCTTGGCGAGGGCCAGGGCTTCCTCGCCGTTGGTGCCCCGGATCATCCCGAAGCCCAGGCTCAGGACGGCCCGGCTCACCACCCTCCGGATGTTCGGTTCGTTGTCCACGAGCAGCACGAGCGGGCGCGTGGCCTGGCTCGGGTGGGGATTCCTCTCCGGGACCCATTCGGTCGTGGGTTCCGAGAACGGCAGTTCCCAGAGGCTCGCGGGGGCGTCGATCCAGAAGCTCCGCTTGTAGGCGGGCGGGGCCGCGCAGAAGCACATCCGGCAGCTCGGGCAGACGAGCGTGCGCTCCACGGCGGCGCAGGAGCACCAGTGCGTGTCGAAGGCATCAAAAGGAGCTTGGCAACTGTGACAGGAGACCGAGTACGTCCTGATGGGTCCGCCCGTCGTGGGAAATGCTGGCATCTTGGTCTGTCTCCATTGCGTCCGCGGCCCTCTTCCCGGCCGACCCGGAAAGCAGCCCTTCTCAATGGTTCGCAGTTGCACAGGCCATGCCGGACTGGAGAAAACGCCATCTCATTTGTGGGCAAGACCTTAGCCTTCCACAGCCTCTCCGCGCATGTCCGGAAATCGGAAGCCCGTGCCCCCGCCTCCGGCCGATCCCGCGGCACGCCGGTCGCTGAGAAGCCGCCACGCGAAGGGCTGCGCTCGAGGTCCCAGACTTCCAGCCGACCCTCCAGGGGGTTGTGGGGGGGGTGATTGTTCCGGTCTGGGATCTGCGTGCGACCCCTCTGGGCCTACCCGGGCCGGGCGGCCCGTGACGGGAAGGTGTCGCTCTTGGGGCGGGTCTAGCGTCCGCCCTCGAAGGTTTGCTGGACGCGGACGCGGGTTTGCACCTTGACCCCGTTCTTGTCCGCCGGGGCGTAACGCCACGTGCGGACGGCGGCGAGGACCGCATTATCCAGCGTCTCTCCCGCCGACTCCACGACTCGAAGGTCTACTGGCTCTCCCCCGGTCGTGATCGCCATTTCGATCCTAACCGTCCCCCGCAGCTTGAGCTTCCGGGCGGGCTCGGGGTAGGGGGCGTCCTCCCCTGAGATCTTCCGCGGGGGCGTCACATCGGGCCCCGGTTCCAGGAAGTCCCCCTCGTGGACCCACCCCAGGCTCCTCAAGTGCGCTGTCGGCGGCGCGTTGTTCGGTTCGGGTTGGAGCCTCCCAAGCAGGGGCATCCGGTCGCCGGCACCCGCCTGGACAGTCTGCACCCAGGGAGCGAAACCCTTGAGCGTGAGCTCCACCCCATGCTTGCCGGGGGGCACGGAGAGGGTGTCAATGGGTGCGGTCCCTCGGGGGTGACCGTCAACGAATACCAGGGCTCCATCGGGCTCCGAGCGCACTTGAAGAATGGCATTGGCCGGCTGCAGGTTGAAGCGCAGGGGCACCGCGAACGCCCCCGCGGGCACATCCAGGGCCAACTCCGCGGAGGCGAACCCGGGGAGGGCGACCCGGATGGCGTGTCGGCCGGGGAGTACCCCCGAAAGAGTCAGGGGCGATCGTCCCGTCTTCGTGTTGTCGACCCAGACCTGGGCGCCCAGGGGGTCGGTCGCGATCTCGAGGGCTCCCGTCTGGAGGGAAGGGGGCGACTCCGCGGACGGCCCGGGGGGACCCGGGCCGCGGAGCGCGACCAAAGCGACCGTCGCGGACAGGGCCAGGGCCGCTAGGAGGAGGGGCGGGAGGCGGTGGGACCACGCGGGAAAGCGGGCCGCCGCTGCCGCGCGCCCACCCTCCGGCGCCTCCGGAGGCGCCTTGAGGTCATGGGTGGTGACATCGCCCACGGGGGGGGCATCCCCTTCCGGAGGAGAGGACTCGACCACCGGCATCGCGGAGACGGCGCCGTCCGCGCTCGGCTGGCCCAGCGCGACCATGAAGGCGGTGGCATTCGCGTAGCGCACGCTCGGGTCCTTGGCGAGGGCTCGTCGGAATACGCCGTCGTAGTGCCGGGGCAGGGCGGGGTTCCAGGAGGAGGGAGCGACGGCTTGCGCGTTGACGATGGCATGCACGATCTGGGCGATGGACTCTCCCTCAAACGGTCTTCTCCCGGTCAGCATCTCGTAGGCCACGACGGCGAGAGAGAAGAGGTCGGTCCGGGGCGAGGCCTGGCTGCTCGTGACCTGCTCGGGGGCCACGTAAGAAGGCGAGCCCAGGAACTCCCCCGCGGTCGTGATCACGGTGGAGGAGAGGTGGGCGACGCCAAAATCCATGATCTTTGGGCGCCCGTCGGGGAGGAGCATGATGTTTGACGGCTTGATGTCCCTATGGATGATGCCCTTGCTGTGGGCGTGGTCGAGCCCCGCGGCCACCAGGCCCAGGATCCGGAGCGCCTCCGCAAGCTCGAACGTCGGGGTCGGACGGAAAAGGGAGGCCAGGGTCTGGCCCTCCAGCAACTCCATGACGAAATAGTCCTCGCCCACGTCGAAGATCGTGACGATGTGGGGATGGGCCAGATTGCCGGCGGCCTCGGCTTCCCTTCGAAAGCGCTTGAGATAATCGGGGCCCCGGGCGCTCGTCCGGTACTCGCTCTTCAGGGTCTTGATGGCGACGACGCGCTGGGCCATGGGGTCGAAGGCCCGATAAACCCGGCCCATGGACCCTTCGCCCACGAGACCCTTGACCTGGTAACGCCCGAAGTTAGTCGGCAGATGGCTCTCGGCCGTTCCCAAACCGGGCCCGATCGGCTTCGGCGGGGGTTCGCGGTCGCCCCTATTGAGGCTCGACATGGCGCCTGCTCCGCGTTTGTCAGTACCGGTTGTGGACAACCTGCCGTCGCGTGACGACGGGTCGCCGACGCGTGCTAAGTGTACCCCCACTTCCTCCACTCCGACGCGGGGGTCGACGGGATCCCTTCTCGAGCGTGGAGAAGAAGCCTTGCTATCGGGACCTGAAAAGGGGGCGCCGGGCCTCCTCGGGGTGGCGGGGACGGCATGCGGAAAAGGCGCCTAGGCGTCCCTGTGTTCGTTCAGAATGATCCGTGACACCCCTGATAAGGTGTCCGGATGCGAATTAGGACCATTCTGTGGCGGCAGTGGCCGCGTCTGATCGGCCTCGGCCCAGA
>DATMQU010000004.1:0-11125 GCA_035566715.1 Vicinamibacteria bacterium | reverse complement strand
TGGCTGGTGCTGGCCGGGCTCTGCGCGGCGGCCCTGGCCAGCTTCGCCTACCTCGGTCTCGATCTCTCCGGGCTGACGAGCGGCGAAGGGCAGCGCCGGATGCTGGAATTCGTGGCCGCGTTCTTTCCGCCCGAGACTTCCCCCGCGTTCCTGGCCAGGGTCTGGAAGGGCTCCCTCCAGACCTTGGCCATCTCCGCCGTGGGCACGCTCTTGGCGGCCGTCTTCGGCGTGCTCGCGGCCCTGCCCGCGGGGGGGCGACTGGGCCTTATGGCTCGCGGGCCGGCCCGCCTGGGCCTCAACTTGCTGCGCTCGATTCCGGAGCTGGTGTGGGCGGTGTTGATGGTCCTGGCCGCGGGGGTGGGGCCGTTCGCGGGAACCCTGGCCCTTGCCATTCACACCACGGGCGTGCTGGGCCGTCTGTTTGCGGAGACCCTCGAGAACTCGCCGCCGGGGCCAACCGCCGCGCTGCGCGACGCGGGCGGCTCGGCGGTGACCGCGTTTCTCTACGGCACCCTGCCCGTGGCGTTGCCGCAGTTCAGCTCCTACACGCTGTATCGCTGGGAAAACAACATCCGCATGGCCACCGTGCTGGGCTTCGTCGGCGCCGGCGGGCTGGGGCAGATGCTCTACGTCTCGCTGTCTCTCTTCAAGCAGAACGAAGCCGCCTCCGTGCTCATTGCCATGCTCGTCATCGTCGCCCTGGTGGACGGGCTGAGCACGTGGTTGCGAGGGCGGCTCGCCGGCTAGAGCCCAGCGGTTGGGCTTTGGCCGGCCGTCGGCGCGGGGAGGCCACCACAGCGGGCGCGGACCGGCTAGGCCTTCTCGACGACCTTCTCGACCAGATGGAGCTTCGCCACGTCGATGCTGACGCGGCCGTCGGGCGAGTCGTGGAACATGTCCGCGAACCTGGCCCCCCAGACCACCTCCGGGGGTTTGTAGGAGGAGCGGGTATGCACGGTCTGGGAGAAGGTCTCGTCGAGCGCGGTGAGCAGGATCAGGACCTCGGCGTCCGCGGCCGCGAACTCCTGCTCGCTCATCCCGTGAAGAGGGCTCGATTCGTCGATGGGGTGGACGATCACCCAGTGCAGGGGCATGAACACGACCCGCTTCCGCTCCAGGGCCAGCTCGTGGAATTTGCGCACCGGCGGCGCCCCCTCCACCTGCTCCCAGAGGCTCAGGCTGACCGTGGCTTCCACCTCTGTGAGCTGGTTGCTGCGCTCGTTGACGATCCGGAACATGAAGGCGGTGATGTCGCGGAAAGGGGCGACCACCGCGCGCTCGCTGAAAAGGATCTGCGCGCTGGGGCGGGAGACGCGGGCGAAAAGGAGCCCGGTGGCGAGGGCGAAGCCCATGAGCCCGAAGAGGGCCTCGAAGGTCACGAGCAGGTTGGCGGGGACCCCGTTCGGGCTCATCCGGCCGTAGCCGATGGTGGCCAGGGTCTGCACGCTGAAGAAGAAAGCCTCCGCGAAGCGCTCGGTCGGGGAACCGCCGGCGCTGCCCTGCAGGGCCCCCGGCCCGCAAAGGAAGTAGCCGGCGGCGAAGAACGCGTTGACCGCGAAGTAGCCGAGGGCGATGAGGAGGAAGAAGCGCGTCCAGGTGACGCTCAAGACCCAGTGGTAGAGGCTCAGGGAGCGGAGGGGGGAAAGCCCCCGGCGGCTGACGTTGAAGCTGCCGTCCCGGTTGAGGAAGCGCTGCCGGCTCTTCTGGGCGACCCGGCTCCCGAGGCCCAGGTCCTGGTTGGGGTCTTCGCGCAGAGGGGTGGCGGTCAGCAGGGCTCCCGACTGCCCCTCGCCCTCCGGGTGCGCTCCTCCCCCCAGCCGACCTCGGTGGCCTTCCCGCCTCAACCCCGGCGCTCCTTTCTCCGCCCGCCGCGCGGGGGGGCCGCCCCCGGCTCCTGCCTCATGGTCTCGATCGGCTCCTTCCTCTCTCTCCGGGCGGGGAACGCTTGCCGCCCTCGGGCCCGCACCCTCCCTACTTCAGGAAGAGCGCCCTCCAGTCGGGGAGGGCGGGGGTGGGCTCGGAGGAGAGCGCCATCTCCACCGCGAAAGCGGCCATCTTCTCCACCGCCCAGGGGAAGTGCGCGTCCTTGAAGCTCTTGTAGTCCATGTCCGGGGTGTAGTTGGTGAGGTCGATCCCGTAGAACACGCCGTCCTTCACCGCAAACTCCAGCGCGTTCATGTCGTAGCCCAGGGCCTGGTTGAACTTCAGCGAGAGCGCCTCCGCTTTGTCGCGCAGGGGGCGGGGCAGGATGTCGTAGTCCTGGTGGTAGCCGCCGAGGCCTCCCGGCGCGGGGTCGTAGCGGATGGCCCGCGCCCAGCGCCGGCCGATGGTGGGGACCCGGATGTAGGTGTCCCACTCGATGAACTGCTGGAGCATCATGGTCGAGGTGCCCGAGGTGTTGTAGTGGTGGAGCAGCTCCTCCAGGGAGTTGATCTTGTTCACGTTCTTCCAGCCCCCCCCGAAAGCGGGCTTCATGATGCAGGGGCAGCCGACGTAGTCGAGGTACATGGCGAAGTCGGTGGGCCAGAGGTTGCGCAGGCTGTCCGCGGTCACATCGTCCACGTAGGCGCGGTTGGGCAGGACCACCGTCCGCGGCTCCCCGATGCCCAGCTTCTCCGCCACCGCGTACCCGAAGAACTTGTCGTCCGCGGAGCGCCAGAAGGTGTTGTTGATGCAATAGGTCCCCTGCAGGGCCGCCATCTTCAGATAGACCGCGTAGTAGGGGACCTCGTGGCTCATCCGGTCGAGCACCACCCGGTAGGGGACGGGCTCGTTCAGCTTGGTCCCCCCCAGGTGGATGTACTCCGCGGTGACGCCCGTGGCCAGGGAGTTGACCTTGGCGATGAAGGCGTCGGGGAAGGAGTTCTCGCGACCGCGGAGGACGCCGATTCGCATGGGATCTCCTTTGCGAGAGGCCGGCGGGACGGGCCCGAGACGCGGATTCTAGCACCCGTGACCGGCGCGGCCAAGGCACAGGCACGAGTGCCCGCGGACGGGGGGGAAGGATTAGAATCCCGCCGTGGCCCCCAAGCGTTCCCTCCGGCCCCCGCTCCTCCGGGGCGCGCTCGCGGTCCTGGCCGCGGGTGCTCCCCTCCTCCTGCCCCCGGGGGCGTCCGCCCAGGGCCTGGATCCCCGGAAAGCCCTCACCCAGTTCAAGCTCGACGTCTGGACGACCGCCGAGGACCTGCCCCAGAACTCCGTGACCGCCCTCGTGCAGACGCGGGATGGCTACCTCTGGCTCGGCACCTACGGCGGTCTCGGTCGCTTCGACGGGGTGCGCTTCACCGTCTTCGACACCGGCAACACCCCGCAGCTCAGGAGCAACGGCATCCAGGCCTTGCTCGAGGACCACCAGGGCGCCCTCTGGATCGGGACCAACGGAGGCGGCCTCTCTCGCTTCCACGATGGCCGATTCACGACCTTCACCTCCGCGGATGGCCTGCCCAACGACATCGTCCGCGCCCTTTATGAGGACCGCGAGGGGAGCCTCTGGATCGGCACCAACGACGGGCTCTGCCGCCTGCGGGACGGCCGCTTCACCACCTACACCATCAAGGACGGCCTGGCCAGCGGGTTCGTGCGCGCGATCGGGGAGGACGAAGGGGGGGTGCTCTGGATCGGGACCAACGGGGGCGGCCTCGAACGGCGGGAGGGGGAGCGCTTCCGGGCCCTTACCACCAAGGACGGCCTTCCCAGCAACTTCATCTTCGCGCTGCTCCGGGGCCGGGACGGGGCCTTCTGGATCGGGACCAACGGCGGCGGGCTCTGCCGTCGGAAGGATGGCCGGCTCGAGACGTTCACCACCCGCGAGGGCCTCCCCAGCAACATCATCTGGTCCCTCCACGAGGACGCCCAGGGGAGCCTTTGGGTGGGCACCTACGGGGGAGGCATCGCCCGCTTCCGGGACGGAAAGTTCACCGCCTTCACCTCTCGGGATGGGCTGTCCAACGACTTCGTGCGCGCGGTATGGTCGGACCGGGAAGGAAGCCTCTGGATCGGCACCTACAGCGGAGGGCTCTGCCGGCTGCGGGACGGAAAATTCACCACCTACACCACCCGCGAGGGGCTCGCCCACGACTTCGCCCGCACCATCCTGGAGGACCGGAGCGGCTCCCTCTGGATCGGCACCACCGGGGGCGGTCTCTGCCGGCTGCGGGAGGGGGCGTTCCGCTGCTTCGGCGCCAAGGACGGGCTGGCCCCCGATGTGCGGGCCCTGTACGAGGACGCCGGGGGCGTGCTCTGGGTGGGAACCGCGCAGTCGGGGCTCTTCCGGGCCACGGATAAGGGCTTCACCCACTACACCACCGCCGAGGGCCTCGCCCACCAAAGCGTCTCCGCCATCTCGGGCGACGGCTCGGGCGGCCTCTGGATCGGGACCAACGGGGGAGGCCTGAGCCGGTTCGCGGGCGGACGGTGGACGGCCTGGACCAGCGCCGACGGCCTGGCCGGGAACTTCATCTTTGCGACCCACGTCGACCGCAAGGGGACCCTGTGGGTGGGGACCGACGGCGCGGGGCTCTCCCGCTTCGAGGGGGGGCGCTTCACCGCCTTCAACCGCAAGAACGGGCTGGCCAGCGACATCGTGTTCTGCTTCCACGAGGACGCGGGGGGAACGCTCTGGATCGGCACCTCCGGGGGCCTCTCCCGGTTCCAGGACGGGAAGCTCACGACCTTTACCACCCGGGAGGGCCTTCTCGACGACGTGGTCTTTCAAATCCTGGAGGACGGGGACGGGCGCTTCTGGCTGAGCGGCAACCGGGGAATCTCCCGCGTGGCCCGGAGCGACCTGGACGCGGTGGCTTCGGGGACCCGCCGGGCGGTGGCCGGGGTGGGCTTCGGCACCGCGGACGGCATGAAGAGCAACGAGTGCTCGGGGGTGGCCCAGCCCGCGGGCTGGAAGGGCCGGGATGGGCGGCTCTGGTTCCCCACCACCAAGGGCGTGGTGGTGGTGGATCCCGCGCGCATCCCCCGGAACACGCTCCCCCCTCCCGTGAGGGTCGAGCAGGTCGTGGTGGACGGAGAGCCCGTAACCGCTGCGGAGGTGCCCCCGGGCAAGGAGCGGTGGGAATTCCAGTACACCGCCTTGAGCTTCCTGGCCCCCGGCAAGGTCGAGTTCAAGTACCGGCTCGACGGCTTCGACCGCGACTGGATTCCCGCCGGGCGGCGGCGGACGGCCTACTACACCCGCCTCCCGCCCGGCTCCTACACCTTCCGGGTCACGGCCTCCAACAACGACGGGGTGTGGAACGAGGCCGGCGACACCCGCGCGGTCCGCATCCGGCCCCACTTCTACGAGACGCCCTGGTTCTACGCGCTGTCCGGTCTGGTCGTCGTCCTGGGCGCGGCCGGCGCTTATCGCCTTCGCGTCAGCACGCTGCAAGCACGCCAGCGCGAGCTGGAGGGGCTGGTGGAGGCTCGCACTCGGGACGTGATACGGGAGAAGGAGCGGGCGGAAGGGGCGCGGGGGGAGGCGGAGCGCGCACGGGGGGAAGCGGAGAGGCAGAAGGAGATCGCGCAGGAAGCCGACCGCATGAAGGGGGAGCTGCTCTCCATCGCGGCCCACGACCTCAAGAGCCCCCTGCAGTCGATCATCGGATACACCGAGCTCATGGGGGAGGATGCCACCGCCTCCCCCCCGACCCGGGAGTTCGCGGGGCAAAGCGCCCGCGCCGCCCAGCGGATGCTCGACATCGTGAACCGGCTGCTCCAAAGCGACGCCCTGGAGAGGGCGGGTCTGCCCGTCGTCACCCAGGCCGTGGACGTCGGCCGTCTGGCCCGGGCCGTGGCCAGCGCCCTAGAGTCCCAGGCCGAGGCCAAGAAGCAGCGGATTCACGTTTCCGCCCCCGCCCCCAGCCCGGTCGAGGGCGACGAGGAATGGCTGAGCCAAGTCCTGGAGAACCTCCTCGGCAATGCGATCAAGTACTCGCCCCCCCGCCGCTCGATCTGGCTGAGCGTGGAGCGGACGCCGACCGCCGTGCGCCTCGAGGTCCGCGACGAGGGCCCCGGCCTCACGGCGGAGGACAAGGGCAAGCTCTTCGGGCGCTTCCAGCGCCTCTCCGCCCAACCCACAGGGGGGGAGTCCGCAACCGGCCTGGGCCTGTTCATCGTGAAGCAGCTCGTAGAACTGCATCGGGGGCGCATCTGGGCAGAGAGCGATGGCCCGGGGCGGGGTGCGCGCTTCGTGGTCGAGCTCCCCCCCGCGGAAGCGGGCGGCGGGGCGATCTCCGCCCCCAGCGTCAAGTCGGTCGGTTGAACCCGGCCGCGCCCCGCCCTTCGGACGCCTCCATCCAGCGCGGCGCGGACTTGTCCCGTGCGCAGCCGAGGAAGGTAGGCCCGGGGTGTCCGGGACGGCTAACTCTCTGTTGAAGAGTACACTTTCGTAGCATCCTTACCGGGGTCCCTGCGTGGTTCACCTGCTTTCCATAACTCTCAGCTGGTTCGGTACGCTCGGTGGGCACGCCGCCGACCAGGTGCCTCGCTTTGAGACGCGTGTCGAACTCGTGAAGGTCAGCGTCCTGGTGCAGGGGGCCGAGGGTCCGATACTGGGCCTTCGGCCCACGGACTTCGAGGTACGCGACAACGGGGTGCTGCAGGTGTTGGATGACGCCGTGTTCGAGGAACTTCCGTTGAACGTAATCCTTGCCTTCGATGTAAGCGGTAGTATGAACTTCGAAGCGAGCGGGAGCGCCAAGGGCAATAGGATGGCGGCCCTGAAGCGCGCGGCTCACGCCCTCGTGGACGACTTGCGGCCGGGCGATCAGGCCGCCCTGCTCACTTTTGCCACAATGCTGTTCCTGCGACAAGCCCTAGTCCCTGATTTTCCGGCCCTTCACACGCGCATCGACTCGCTGGACGGCGAGGGTGGCACGTCCCTGGTGGACGCAACATTCGCTGCGATTGCTCTGGGCGATGTCGTCCCAGGACGCGTCCTGACCATCGTTTTCACCGACGGTCAAGAGAACATGAGCTGGCTTCGTCAAGCGGACGTTCTGGATGCTGCCAAGAGGAGCGACGTCGTGGTCTACGGGGTGCGCGTGGGCGGAGGGGAGTCCAGTTTCTTGGACAATGTTGCGTCCACAACGGGTGGTCGCCGTCTACAGGCGGAATCGCCCGATCGATTGCAGCAAGCCTTCCTCGAGATCCTCAGCGAGTTCCGCACTCGTTACCTTCTGAGGTACACACCACGGGGCATAAAGCGCGAAGGCTGGCATCGCCTCGAGGTACGCGTGAAGGGACAGCGGGCCAAAGTGCTGGCGCGAAAGGGCTACCTGGTGACGCCATGAATCTGGCTGGAGTCCTCGTCATCGCTGGTTTGACCGTGCGCACCCTGGGTCTCGGCGTGTGGGAGTTGGCGGAATACCGATACGACGACAGTGAGTACGCGATCACCGAGGGCACCGATTGGAATTTGATCGCGTACGCGAAGCTTGTGGAGGAATATCGGCACGGTGACAGCGAGCGCGCGATCGCGGGAGTCATCGAGTGGAAGCCGCAGGCCGTCTCGGAAGCGATTGATGAGGTCGAGAGAGCGGAGAAGCCGGGTGTCGCCGCTGGGCCGGCCATCGACGTTCTGGCCTCGCTTCCGGCGGCCATCATGCTGCACACGGAGGCCGGCCTATACCTCAACTACCGGGGCGGCTCGGCACCCAACCAGTGGATCCATGCGATGAGATTGGCGGAGCTCAAACCCTCGACTCCAGAGCAGAGCGCCTTTCTCCCCGCGTGGTACCACGCCTTCGGGCGGTTCCTTTTGGGCAGCTACCGGCATGTTGAGGCTTTCGCCCTCCTCGGCCGTGGCCTCCAGCGTTTCCCCGACGATGTACCGATCGCGCTGGCGCTGGGGCAGACCAGCGAAGCGATGGGCACTTTTCCTCGGGAGGGTCAAGTCGTGTTCGTGCGACCGGACCCTTCAAAAGAGCGAAAGTACCCCCTGCGCGCGGCAGAAGACATCTACCGGAGTCTCCTGAAACACGATCCCTTGCTGGGCGAGGCCAGGCTGCGCTTGGGGCGCGTGCTAGCGCTCACGGGTCGCTCCGATCTGGCGGTCACCGAGTTCCACGCCGTGGCAACCAGCAATGATGCCCGCTTGCGGTATCTGGCGCATCTATTCGCAGGTGACGTACTCCGTCGTGGCTCACGGGTGTCGGATGCGCGCCCGGAATTCCGACAGGCGCTCGACGCCTGGCCTGGCGGCCAAGCGGCGGCCCTGAGCATGGCAGAGGCGCTCCACCACCTCGGCCAGAGGGCAGAAGCTGCTTCTGAACTGAAGGCAGTGATCCAAGACAGTGGCGAGCCCGTCCGCGCCGACCCGTTCCGCAGCTACTCGGTTGGCGACGAGGCTCAGCAAAAGCAGTTACTGGAAGCGGTGAAGGCCATGGCAAGGAAGTAGGGACTCAGCCTCGACCGACTCTGGGCCGCAATGGATGCTCATCGCCGGCCGCCTCCTGTCGAAGGCGGACGTCGAGCGGTTGACGCGCCACCACCCTCAACCCCGGGGGCCCGAGCCAGCCGCGCCCCGCCCTTCGGCCTCAGGTCTTGGCCAGGAACTCGCTCAAGGCTTGGTTGACGGCCTCCGGCTGCTCGAGGTTGGCCAGGTGGCCGGCCCGGGGGATGACGACCAGACGACTGCCCGCGATCCCGCGCTGCAGGGCCTCCGCTTCCGCCACGGGGGTGAGCGTGTCCTCGGCACCGCAGACGATGAGGGTGGGGACACGGATCTCCCGCAGCGCGGGGCCGGAGTCCGCGCGCGCGGCCAGGCCAGCCAGGGCGTCCACGATCCCCCGGGGCGAGTTGCCGAGGATGATCCCGCGCAGGCGGGCCACCACCTCCGGGTGCTCTTTCTGCGTGGTCTCGCCCACGAGCTTGGAGAGGAAGGCCTCCGCGGCCGCGCCCGCCCCCTCCCTGCGCACCTTCTCCGCCAGGGCGGCCCGATTCTTCTTCCCCTCCTCGCTGTCCGGCCCCGCCCGCGTGTCCAAGAGCACCAGCCCCCGCAGGCGGTCGGGGTGGCGGCGGGCGAAGGCCAGTGCCGCGTAACCCCCCATGGAGCAACCGGCCACCACGGCCTGGGAGATACCGAGGAGGTCGAGGACCGCGGCCGCGTCGTCGGCGATGCGCTCCATGGTCAGGAGGGAGTCCCCCGGGGGGGAGCCACCGAAGCCGCGGCAGTCGAAGCGAACGACCTGATGGCTGGCGGCGAGGGCCTGCACCTGGGCGTCCCACATCGTCCGATTCAAGGGGAAGGCATGGAGGAGGAGGAGGGCGCGGCCGCCACCCCTGGCCTCGTACTCCAAGTCGACCCCCGCGATCTTGGCTTTCATGGCTCGAGCCTCCCCCGGCGGCCGGCGGCCCCGGGGCGCGCGCCCCAGGATTGTATGCGGAGGACCTTGCCGCCGGGGACCCCCTCGGCGCACCATAGGCCGACATGGACCCTAGGCCCGTCAGCTACGAGGAGTTCTGGCCGTACTACGTCTCCCAACACAGCCACCCCGTCAACCGGGCCTTGCATTTCGTGGGCACCACCGCCCTCCTTCTTGGGGGCGCCGCCGCCCTGCTCGTTTCGCCCTGGTGGTTCGCGACCGCTCCCGTCGCCGCCTACGGCTTCGCCTGGGTGGGCCACTTCGGATTTGAGAAGAACACCCCCGCCACCTTCACTCACCCGCTCTGGTCGCTGCGGGCCGACTTGCGGATGTATGGGCTGATCTGGCGGGGCCGCATGGGGCCGGAGATCGACCGCGCCCGCGAGCGGTTCCCCTCCCGCGACCGAACCGGAGCTTAGCCCTTCCCACCCGCCGAAGCAGAGGAGCGGGCGGTCCCGCGGGACCGCTCCCCCGCGGCGTCACTGGAGGGCCTTTTCCAGAACGTCGACGTCGCGTCGGAGCAGCTTCTCGTACGAGTCTCCCTCGCCTCCCCCCAAGGGATCCAGCTCGTAGAGGGGCAAGTTGGTCTCGGCCGCCAGGAGCTGCGCGGGCCCAGGGTCGAGCTGGGGCTCGGAGAAGAGCGCGACCGCTCCCCCTTTGCGAATCGCGGTCAGCAGGTCGGCCCGGTGACGGGCGTCGGGCTCCCGCCCGGGGACGGGCTCCACCACGGCCACAATCTCCAGATGGTAGCGATCCGCGAAGTAGAGGAAGGAGCCCTGGAAGGTCACGATCCGCCGCTTCGTCCAGGCCCCCGCCCGCCGGGCGATCTCCTCGTGGAGCAGGGCCAGGGAGCGCTTGACCTCGTTGCCTCGCGTGCGGAAGCGGGGGCTCTGCTCGGGGTCCAGCCTCTGGAGGGCCTCCACCACCAGCTCCACCGCTTGCTGCATGCGGACAGGGTCCATCCAGAAGTGGTCGTCCACGCGGGCGGTCCCCTCCGCCCCCTCCTCCTCCTTGAGGATCCCCGGAGGGACCAGGATCGGGTCCAGGAGGGGCGCCAGCTCGAACACCTTGGCCGTGCCCGTCCCCGCGCTCTTCACCAGGGTCTGCACCCAGGGGTCGAGGCCGAGCCCCACGGTAAAGATGAGCTGCGCGTTGGCCAGCCCCTCCACGTCGCTAGGTTTGGGCTCGAAGCTGTGCTCGCTCTGGCCGGGGGGGAGCACGAGCTGCACGGGGAGCTCCTCGCCCGCCACGCGCCGGGTGATGTCGTAGAGGGGGAAGATGGAGGCCGCGATCCGGGGCCGGCCGCGGCCGGAGCCCGCGCAGCCGCCGGGGGCGAGAGCGAGGAGGAGGAGGCCAACGGCGGGGAGGCCTCCCCAGGCCCCCGGCGCCCGTCCGCGCGGCCCGCGGTCTCGTTTCATGCTCGCTCCGGCGCTCCCGAAGCCCATTATCCCCGGGCTCCCTCGCTTGCGCTTCTCCGCCCCCCGCGACATCATCCGCGACCATGAACCGTGTGGGGGGCCTCGGTCCAATCCTCTCTGCGCTCATCCTCTCCGCCTCCCTCCCCGTTGGGGCGTCGGGCGCCCCCGATCCCTACCGGTTCTTCCGGCCCGAGCGCCGGGCCGGGCAGCGGGAGTACGAGGCGATGCTCCTGGCCGCGCCCGACGCGAAGAGCCTGCGCGCCTTCCACGACCTCGTGTCCAGCGAGCCCCACGTGGCGGGGAGCGCGGGGGACGCGCGCGTGGTCGACAAGCTCCAGCGCACGCTTCAGG
>DATMQU010000003.1:0-2183 GCA_035566715.1 Vicinamibacteria bacterium | reverse complement strand
GGGGCTCGACCGCCGGGGCTGACCAGGAGACTGCCCCCGCTTTGAACATGACCGTGTTTGCGGAATCGAGGCCCGCGGCGGGCGCAGCCAGACTCTCGGACTCCTCGGCCGTCATGGGCAGCAGGTCCCGCGTCGCCGCCGCCTCCTCCGCGACTGGGAAGGTCGCGTGCTCCACGGGGGGCGCCCCGAAGGAGGCGGTCGCGGTGTCGGTGGCAAACGTGGCACCGTCCAGGTCCCCGAAAGGCTCGTCCGGGATGAACCTCACCTCAGGCGCGGGAGGGGGCACGGGGGGTGGCTCGACCCCGGGGGGGCGGACAGCTGCGGTCGGGAACGGTATCGGCTCCGGGGGACGCGGGGGCGGGCCCGGGGGGAACGACGCCGTGGCCGGGTGGGCAGCATCCGGCTCCCGCGGGGGGCCTGGGAAGGGTTCGGCCCCGATCGGCGGCGTGCGCAGCCCAGACGACGACACGGTTCGGGAGGCCGCTTTCTTCAACAGATCCTTGACCTTGGCGATGAGCGTCTCCGGTTCGAAGGGCTTGGCCAGAAACCCATCGCAGCCCACGCGGGCCGCGCGCTCTTGGTCGAAAGGCTCGAAGGCGCCCGTCAAGAGGAGGACCGGAATGTGCGACAGGGAGGGGTTTCTCTTGATAAAGTCGCAGACCTCGTAGCCGTCCTTCTCGGGCATGATGATGTCGCAGAGCACCACGTCCGGCCGCACTTCTTGGACCTTTTCTACTGCCAGACGCCCGTTGCCCACGGTCACCACATCGAAGTCCTCGTCCGAGAACGTGAGTTCGATGACCTTCTGGATCGTGATGCTGTCGTCCGCTAGCAGTATTTTCTTGCCCATCGCCTGTTGCCCTCCACGGGGAATCGGGCGGCTCTCCGGCTCCGGACCGTCACACCAAGATAGACCGCTCCTGCCCGTATGTCAAGCATTTCCCGGGGCTTGCGCCCCGGTCAGCGAGCGGGAAGGGAGGATTCGATCAGGCGGACGACGTCCTGGGTGGAGGAGCCGGGCAGGAACACCTCCGCCACCCCCATCTTCTTCAGCACGGGGATGTCCTGGGCGGGGATGATCCCCCCCAGGAACACCCGGACCCCCCCGCTCCCCTTGGCCCGGAGGAGCTCCAGAACGCGCTTGCAGATCTGGAGATGGGCCCCGGACAGGATCGAGAGGCCGACCGCATCCACGTCCTCCTGTGCCGCCGCGGCCACGATTTGCTCGGGGCTCTGGCGGAGGCCGGTGTAGATGACCTCCATCCCCGCATCGCGGAGGGCGCGCGCCACCACCTTGGCTCCGCGGTCATGGCCGTCCAGGCCGGGCTTGGCGATGAGAACCCTGATTTTGCGAGAAGCCGAACCCGCGGGCGGCGCCTTTTTCTCGGGCATCGCGGCCACTAGAAGACGGGGGGCTCTTCGTACTCGCCCCAGACCTCGCGCAAAGCGTCGCACATCTCCCCCAAGGTGGCGTAGGCGCGCGCCGCGTCCAGGATCGGATACATCAAGTTGTCCCGGCCCCGGGCCGCCTGCTGGAGCTGGGCCAGTCCCTGGCGCACGCGCTCGCTGTCCCGCGTGGCGCGCAGGGTTCGAACGTTGGCGATCTGCTCCTCGGAAGCCCTCTCGTCGATGTAGAGGATCGGGAACGGCTTCTCCTCCATCGCGTATTCGTTCACGCCCACGATGATCTTTTCCTTGCGCTCCACCGCCTTCTGGAACTGGAAGGCCGCTTCCTGGATCTCGCGCTGGGGGAAGCCACGCTCGACGGCCGCCACCATGCCCCCCAGGGCATCGATCTTGCGGAAGTACTCGAGGGCCTCGGCCTCGAGGTCGTTGGTCAACTTCTCCAGGAAGTAGGAGCCGGCCAGGGGATCCGCGGTGTTCACCACCCCCGACTCGTGGGCGATGATCTGTTGGGTGCGCAGGGCGATGGTGGCCGCTTCCTGGGTGGGGAGGGCCAAGGCTTCGTCTAAGGAGTTGGTGTGCAGGGACTGCGTCCCCCCCAGGACCGCGGCCAAGGCCTGCAGGGCGGTGCGGACCACGTTGTTGTAGGGCTGCTGAGCGGTCAGGCTGACCCCCGCGGTCTGGGCGTGGAAGCGGCACGTCCAGGAGCGCGGGTTCTTCGCGCCGAAGCGGTCCCGCATGACCCGGGCCCAGATCCGCCGGGCGGCGCGGAACTTGGC
>DATMQU010000002.1:0-8874 GCA_035566715.1 Vicinamibacteria bacterium | reverse complement strand
GACGAGAAATGCCACCGCGAGCAAACACGTAAAGACGAGAAGCTTCGCGCGCATCGAGAGCAGAACTCCGTGGATTGTTGGTTCGCGCTACCTTATTATCTTCCTGCAATGGCAACGTCTTCGAAGGCGCTCAGCGCCACCCACGGTCTTTCCCGCGACACCCTGGTCGGCGCGTATCGCACGATGCTATTGTCGCGCCGTCTCGATGACAAGGAAATCGGCCTCAAGCGCCAGAACAAGATCTTCTTCCAGATCAGCGGGGCCGGGCACGAGGCGGTGCTGGTGGCCGCGGGCCTGGCCCTGAGGCCCGGGCACGACTGGTTCTACGCCTACTACCGCGACCGTGCCCTCATGCTCCAGCTCGGGATGACGCCCACGGAAATGATGCTGGCGGCGGTGGGGTCGAAGGACGACCCCACCTCGGGGGGGCGTCAGATGCCGTCGCACTGGGGTCATCCCCGGCTGCACGTGGTGACCAAATCCTCCCCCACCGGCACCCAGTTCCTCCAGGCCACGGGTTGCGCGGAGGCGGGCCTCTATCTGGCCCGGGACGCGGGGGGCATCACTCCGCCCCTGCCCTTCGCCAGTGACGAAGTCGTCTACTGCTCGGCCGGCGACGGCACCACCTCGGAGGGCGAGTTCTGGGAGAGCCTGAACACCACCTGTAATCGCCGGCTCCCCGTCCTCTATCTCGTGGAGGACAACGGCTACGCCATCTCGGTCCCGGTGGAGGTGCAGACGGCAGGGGGCAGCATCTCGCGCCTCCTGGCTTCCTTCCCGAACCTGCTCGTGCGGGAGGTGGATGGCTGCGATCCCCTGGCCAGCCTGGCCGTCCTCCAGGAGGCGGTGGCCTGGTGCCGGGCGCGGCAGGGCCCGGCCCTCGTGCACGCCCACGTCATCCGGCCCTACTCCCATTCCCTCTCCGACGACGAGGCCCTCTACCGGCCTCCCGCGGAGCGGGAAGAGGACGCCCGCCGCGACCCCCTGTTGTCCTACCCCCAGCGCCTCCTGGCGGAGGGAATGGCAACCGCCGAGGAGCTGGCCGCCCTCCGAGAAGACGCCGACCGCGAGGTGGGGGCGGCCGCCGACGCCGCCCTGGCCGCGCCCTCCCCCGAGCCGGAGAGCGCGACGCTGCACGTCTACTCGCCGGATGTGGACCCCACCTCCGACGCCTTCGCCACGGAGCCCGCCCCCACCGGGGATCCCAAGACGATGGTGGACCTCCTGAACGCCTGCCTCCACGACGAGCTCGGCCGCGACCCCCGCATCGTGGTCTTCGGGGAGGACGTGGCCGACTGCAGCCGCGAGGAAAACCTCCCCCTGGTGAAGGGCAAGGGGGGCGTCTTCAAGGTCACCTACAACCTGCAGCGCAAGTTCGGCTCCGAGCGCGTCTTCAACTCACCGCTCGCGGAGGCGAACATCGTGGGCCGGGCCATCGGCATGGCCACCCGGGGGCTGAAGCCGGTGGTGGAGATCCAATTCCTCGACTACATCTGGCCCGCCTTCCAGCAGATCCGCAACGAGCTCTCCCTCATCCGCTGGCGCTCGGCGGGGGCTTGGAAGTGCCCGCTGGTCATCCGCGTCACCTATGGGGGATACCTGCAGGGGGGCGCCATCTACCACAGCCAGTGCGGGGAGGTCTTGTTCACCCACATCCCCGGCCTGCGCGTGGTCATCCCCTCCAACGCCCAGGATGCGAACGGCCTTCTCCGCACGGCCATCCGCTGCGACGACCCCGTCCTCTTCCTCGAGCACAAGCACCTCTACCGCCAGACCTACAACAAGGGCCAGTACCCCGGCCCGGAGTACAGGATCCCCTTCGGCCAGGCGGCGGTGAAGCGCGCAGGATCGGACGTGACGCTGGTGACCTTCGGGGCCTTGGTCCAGCGCGCGCTGGTGGCGGCCCGGCAGCTGGAGGCGGAGGGGATCCAGACCGAGGTCCTGGACCTGCGCTCGCTCTCACCCTACGACTGGGAGGGCGTGGCCCGGAGCGTGCGCAAGACGGGCAAGGTCATCGTGGCCCACGAGGACGCGCGGTCCTGGGGCTACGGCGCGGAGATTGCGGCCCGCATCGCGGACGAGCTGTTCGAGAACCTGGACGCCCCCGTCCGCCGCATCGGGGCCCTGGATACCTTTGTCGGCTACAACCCGGTGCTGGAGGACGCCATCCTGCCCCAGGTCTCGACGATCACGGCGGCGATCCGGGACCTGAAGCGCTACTAGCCACTTCCCATCCGCGGGCGGAGCCCAGCTCGCGCGGACCTCGAGCCCCCGCGCCTTCTCAACCCCCGCGGTTAGGGCTTGCTCGTGCCCGCGCGGCCGTAGCGGTCCTCCAGCCGGACCACGTCTTGCAGCTCGGGCGTGGAGACCTCGAAGATGTCGCAGTCCTCCAGGCCCGTCATCCGGTGCAGGACGCCGGGCGCGATGTGGAAGACATCACCCGGTTCCATCTCGATCCGCCTTAGCTCGCCCTCCTGGCCGGGGGGACGCGTCTCGAGGAGGAGGCGTCCCGACTGCACCCGGATCGTCTCGTCCTTGACCTTGTGATACTGGAGGGAGAGGCTCTCCCCCTTCTTGACGTGCAGGATCTTGCCCACGTAACGGTCCGTGAGGGCCCACCAGATTTCGTGGCCCCAGGGCTTGTCTACCCTCTTTGGAATCTCCGACACCTTGTCACTCCTTTGGTAGTTCGGCGGGGAGCAGGGCCCCCGCCAGCTCGCGCCGAAGCGTGTCCTCGATCTCCTCCGCGGTGTGGATGGACAGACAGGAGAGGGCGACCTCCCGGGCCCGGTCCGCGCGGACCTCGCGCAGGGCGGCCTTGACGCGGGGAATGGCGGCCGGGGTCATGGAGAGCTCGCGCACCCCCAGACCAAAGAGGAGGAGCGCGAGAAGGGGATCGGCCGCCATCTCCCCGCAGACGGAGACGGGCACCCCCTGGACCGCGGCCGCCTGCACGACTTGGTGGATGATGCGCAGCACGGCCGGATGGAGCGGCTGGTAGAGGGCGGACACGCGGGGGTCCGCCCGGTCCACGGCCAGCAAGTATTGGATGAGGTCGTTGGTCCCCACGCTGAAGAACTCCACCTCGGGGGCCAGGAGGTCGGCGGTCAGGGCCGCGCTCGGGACCTCCAGGTTCAGGCCCACGGACACGTCCTCGCGGAAGGGCAAGCCCTCGCGACGGAGCTCCGCGCGCGCCTCCTCCAGGATCTCGAGGGCGAGGTGGAGGTCGGCGGGGCCGCCCGCGAAGGGAAACATCACTCGCAGGGGGCCGTGCTCCGCCGCCCGTAAGAGGGCCCTTAGCTGCACGCGGAAAGGCTCCGGGGACCGCCGCAGGAGGCGCAGAGCCCGCTCCCCGAGCGCGGGGTTGGGGCAGCTGGGCCCCCCCGGGGCCAGCTCCTCGAGGCCCACGTCCCAGGTCCGCACCGTCACCGGGTAGGGCCGCATCTGGTCCAGCAAGCGGCGGTAGACCTCCAGCTGCCGCTCCTCGGAGGGCCATCGCTGCGCGCGCCCCAGGAGGTACTCGGAGCGGAAAAGGCCGATGCCTTCCGCGCCGTAAAGGAGCGCGGTGGCCGCCTCCTCCGGGAACTCGATGTTGGCCTGGAGGCGGGCGGTGACGCCGTCGCGGGTGACCGCGGCCAGGCCCCGCGTGCCCTGCAGCCGCTGCTCCTCCTGGCGATCCCGCTCCTGGGTGGCCCGAAAACCGGCCAGGGTCGGGCTCGAGGGCTCCACCACGACCTCCCCCCGTGTTCCGTCGACCACCACCAGGCTACCGGGAGGTATCCGCCGGGTCGCGTCCTTAAGGCCCACCACCGCGGGAATGGCCAGGGAGCGGGCGATGATGGCGGTGTGGTAGGTGGAGGAGCCGACATCGGTGGCCACGGCCAGGACCTTGTTCCAGTCCAGCTCCGCCGCCTGGGAGGGCGTCAAGTCGGAGGCCACGAGCACGACGTTGCGGGGCAGACGCGACAGGGAGAGGGCGTCCGCTTCGCCGGCCAGATTCAGCTGGATACGCCCGAGCACGTCGTCCAGGTCGGTGCTCCGCTCCCGAAGGTAGGCGTCCGTGAACTCGTTGAAGAGGGCGTGGAGCTGGTCGGAGACCGTGCGCAGGGCCCACTCCGCGTTCACGTGATCCTCCCGGATGACGGCCAGGGCGCGGTCGCGGAGGAGGGGGTCCTCGAGCATCAGCAGATGGGCGTCGAAGATGTAGGCGTGGGGCAAGCCGGCCTCGCGGGAGAGCCGGTCCTTGACCGCCTGGAGCTGGGCCCGCGAGGCCTCCACCGCGCGGGTGAGGCGCTCGACCTCGCGCTCCACCTCCTCCGGGGCAAGGATGAGGCGGAAGACGGGGGCGGCGTCCCGCTCCACGATGAGGGCATGCCCCACGGCAATCCCGGGCGAGACCCCGGTGCCTTTGAGCTCCATCAATCCCGCGCGGGGGAACGCCGCGCCCTCTTCACCGATCTTCCCCGAAGCCGCTGGTCACGAGCTTGACCAGGGCCTCCAGCGCCGCCACCTCGTCCTGCCCGTCCGCGGCCAATTCCAAGACCGTCCCCTGGGACGCGGCCAGGAGCAGGATGCCCAGGATCGACTTCCCGTCCATGGTCTTTCCCTCCCGGCTGGCCGTGATGTGGGAAGAGAACCGGTTCGCGGTGTGGACGAACCGCGCCGCCGCCCGCGCGTGAAGCCCCAGCCGGTTGGGGATCCGGACCTCTCTCCGGGTCAAGTCGGTTTCTTCTCGAGGACCTCGCTGGTGACGTAAATGGCCCCCTTCCCTTGGTCGCGCACGGCCCGCGCCACCTCCAGGAGATCGCCCTCCCGCAGCGTCGTGAGCTTGATCAGCATGGGAAGGTTCACGCCGGTCACGATCTCCAGGCGGGGGGAGAGGAAGGGCAGGCTGAGGTTGGTGGGGGTCCCCCCGAACATGTCGGTGAGAATCAGGGCGTCCCCGCCCCCCACCTCGGCCAGGGCCCGTGTGATCGCCTCTTTGGCCACGGATGCGTCGTCGCTCCAGCCGATGGAGACGGCGGCGATGGCGGGGATCTCTCCCACGATCGCGCGCGCGGCCTGGACCAGCTCCTCCGCCACTCGCCCGTGCGTCACCACCACGATGCCGATCATGCCCCTGCCCCCCTCACGCCGGCCTCAAGTCCCGATGGTAGACGTGGATGGTGTAGCGCCCGCGCGGGAGCATCGCCCCCAGCGCGTTTGCGATCATCACCGAACGGTGGCGGCCCCCGGTGCAGCCGATCCCGATCGTGAGGTACGTCTTTCCCTCCTTCAGGTAGCGGGGCAGCGCGTAGGCCAGGAAGCCCTTCAACCGGCCGAGGAAGGTGGCGGTCTCCTTCTGCCCGCGCAGGAAGCGCACTACCCGGGGGTGGTGCCCGGTCAGGGGCTTCAGGGCAGGGACGAAGTTCGGGTTGGGAAGGAAGCGCGCGTCGAACACGAGGTCCGCCTCCGAGGGAACACCGTATTTGTAGCCGAAGGAGACCACCGAGACCACCAGCGGGGACTGCCCGCGCACGTCGTAGTGCTCCCGGATGTAGTCGCGGAGCTGATGGACGGTGTACTGGGAGGTGTCCAAGATGAGATCCGCCATCTTTCGTATCGGGCGCAAGGCCTCCCGCTCCTCCCGGATCCCATCGATGGCGGGCTGGTTCACGGCCAGGGGATGGGGCCGGCGGGTCTCGCTGAAGCGCCGCACGAGCACTTTCTCATCCGCCTCCAGGAAGAGCAGGCTGGCCGCCACCCCCTTCGCGCGGAGCTTCCGGTAGACCTGGGGGAAGCGCTTGAGGAACCCCGGCTCCCTCACGTCCACCACCAGGGCCGAGCGCTGGAGCTGGCGGGATCCGCGGATCAGCTCCGCGAAGCGCGGGATGAGGGGCGTGGGCAGGTTGTCCACGCAGAACCAAGAGATGTCCTCGAGGGCCCGGGAGACGTGGGTCTTCCCGGACCCGGAGAGGCCGGTGATCATGAGGATGCGGGGACCGGCCTCCGGCCGGGGGCTCATACCCGCCTCCTCGCGCGTGCCCTCCGCCGCGGTCGCGCGCTCGCCGCGCGCCCCAGGGCCGGCTCCCCTTCCCCCTCGATCATCTCGTCCACGCGGTCCGCGAAGCGCCGGGCGGCGTCGTAGCCCCGTTCCTTGAGAAGCTGGTTGCGGGCGGCCACCTCGGCCAGGATGGCTATGTTGCGCCCGGGGGCCACCGGCATCCGGAGGAGGGGAACCTCCACCCCCAGGATCAGGAAGGTTTCGCCCTGGAGCCCCAAGCGGTCGTACTCCTTCCCTGCTTCCCAGCGCTCGAGGTTCACCACCAGCTCCACCCGTTTGGAGATGCGGATGGAGGACACGCCGTAGAGGTCCTTGATATTGATCACCCCCAGCCCGCGCAGCTCCATGTGATAGCGCGTGAGGTCGGGCGACGAGCCCACCAGGGTGTCCGCCATGCGCTTGATCTCCACCACATCGTCGGCCACGAGGCGGTGGCCGCGGTCGATGAGGTCGAGCGCGCACTCCGACTTTCCGATCCCGCTCTCGCCCATGATCAGGACGCCCAGGCCGAACACGTCGATCAGCACCGAGTGGAGATGCAGCCGCAGGGCCAGGCGCTCGTCTAGAAAGCTCGAGAGGTGCTTGATGAGGGGGGTCGATTCCAGGGGGGTGAGGAGAAGGGGGATGCCGCGGGCCTCGGCGGCGGCCAGCAGCTCCGGGGGCGGGGCGAGCCCCTTGGTCACCACGAAGCAGGAGATGCGGCAGCGCGCCAGTTTCTCCAGGATAGCCGACCGCCGCCGGGGGCTGAGCTTGCGCAAGTATCCAATTTCGCTCGCCCCCATGATCTGCACGCGGCCGTAGCGGACGTAGTCCGTGTAGCCGGTGAGGGCGAGCCCGGGCCGCTGGACCCGGGACTGCTGGACCTCGTGATCCAGGCCCGCCTTTCCCGCCGCGATCCGCAGCTGCAGGCCCGCGGCCTCCGGCCCCAGGAGGTCCCGCACCGCGACCGCGGGCCCGGCGGGCGAGGGGAGAGCCCGCCCTCCCTTTCCATCCCGCCGACGCTTCCCTTTCAAGGCCGACTCCGCGGAGCGGGGCGCGGGGAGGCAACCCCGCGCATCAGGCCTCGGGCTCGATGAGGCCCAGGTTTCCGTCCTTCCGCTTGTAGAGCACGCTCACCCGCTCGGTGACGGCGTCGCGGAAGACCAGGAAACCCTCCGGGCTGTTGCCGACCTCGAGGGCGGCTTCGTCCAGGGTCATGGGCTTCACGGGGAAACGGCGGCTGCGGATGACCCGGGGCCCGAGTTCGGGGGGCTGCTCCTCGGGGGGCCGCGGCCGGGTGCGGTCGGGCCCCCCCCGCTTGCGCGTCGTCCGCCACTTGCCGACCTGGCGCTGGGCCCCGCGCGTCAGCTTGTCGATCACGGCGGAGAGCGAGGCTCCCAGATCCGAGCTCGCCTCCGCCGCCGTCAGGTCCAGGCGTTTGGAGTGAACGCTGACCTCCGCGATCTGCCGGTGCTTGTCCGTGGTCACGATGACGTGGGCGCGGATGATGCCGCCGGGAAGCACGCGGGCCAGCTTCTCGAGCTTTCGCTCCGCCAGCCTCTTTATCTCCGGCGGTATCTCTGCATGACGGCCCGTGAACTCGATCCTCATCCCCCTCACCTCCCGGCCGGCGCTTCCTGAGGGTTTCAGTGGACCGCCTTGCGCAGGTTGGAGGGGGGGATGCGCAGCTCCTCCCGGTACTTGGCCACCGTCCGCCGGGCCAGCGGCAACCCGTCCCCCTCCAGCACCTCCGCAATGCGGGAGTCGGAGAGGGGATGGGCGGTGTCCTCGTTGTCGATCATCTTGCGAATCCGGTCCTTGATGGTCACGGAGCTGATGGCTTCCCCCATGGTGGAGGTAATACCGCTGTGGAAGAAGAAGCGCAGCTCGTAGACCCCGCGCGGGGTGTGCATGTACTTGTTGGCCACCACCCGGGAGACGGTGGACTCGTGCATGCCAATGTCGGTGGCCACGTCGCGCAGGACGAGCGGCTTCAGCTGCGTGATGCCGTGGTCAAGGAAGGCGCGCTGGTGGCGGACGATGGACTCCGCGACCTTGTAGATGGTGCGCTGGCGCTGGTCGACGCTCTTGAGCAGCCAGAGCGCGCTGCGGAGCTTGTCCTTCACGTAGTTCCGCGTCTCCTCCGAGCCCGCCTCCTTCTCGTCCAGCATCCTCCGATAGGTGGGGCTGATCCTGAGCTTGGGCAGCCCGTCGTCGTTCAGCACGATCTTGTAGTCGTCGCCCTCCTTGACCACGAATACGTCGGGCAGGATGTAGGTCGAGCGGTCGGGGCAGTACTTGCTGCCGGGCTTGGGGTCCAGGTGACGGATGATCTCCAGGTGGTGGGACACTTCCTCGGGGGTGAGCGCCATCTGGCGGCCGATCTCGGGGTACTGATGGCTCTGGAGCTGCTTCAGGTAGTCGCGGACCATGACGTCGGCGGGAGAGCCCTCCAAGCCGAGGATCCGGAGCTGGATGCGGAGGCATTCCGTGAGGTCGCGGGCGGCCACCCCCGGCGGGTCCAGGGCCTGGACCACGGCCAGGGCCTTCTGGACCTCCTCCGGCGGGTAGGGGCCCATGTTCGCGATTTCCTCCAGGGAGGCCTGCAACATCCCGTCCTCGTCAAGGTTGTGGATGATGGCTTCCGCGATCTCCACCGTGAACTCGTCCGAAGCCGACATGTGGAGTTGCCAAAGGAGGTGGTCGTAAAGGTCGGGGGACTCGGTGAGGGTGTTCTCGATGGGGGGCATCTCCGGCACCTCGGAGGGCCGACCCCGCCGCGCTGCCCCGTCGTCGAAGTAATCCTCGAAGAACTTCTCGATCTCGATGTCCTTCAGAGGATCGATCCGTGC
>DATMQU010000001.1:0-6763 GCA_035566715.1 Vicinamibacteria bacterium | reverse complement strand
GGGTGGGGGCCGCGGACTGGCTGCGGGGGGGGTTCCACCTGGAGCCGGTGGCCCGCATCGGGCTCGACGCCTCCGCCAACTACGACCTCGTCAACAAGCTCTTCGTGCAGCTTCTGGGCCGCGTGCGCTACGAAGTCCAATGCTGCGGCTTCGTGGTCGAGTACCTCAAATACAACTACAACTCGCGCGACGAGAGCCAGTTCCGGGTCCGCATCGAACTCGCCAACGTGGGCTCCATCGGGAACTTCAACGGCAACGACGTGGCGGCGCAGCGGGCGGGTCTGGCGGGTTACCGTTGAAGCTCCTCGTCACCGGCGTGGCCGGCTTCGTGGGCGGGCACCTCGTGCGCTTCCTCCGGGAGGAGCAGCCGGGGGTCGAGGTCTTCGGGCTCGTGCGTCCCCACGGGAGCGCCCCCCCCGCCCTGGCCGGCCTCCGCATCGTGGAGGCCGACCTCAACGACCCCTCCTCGGTGGAGGCGGCCCTGGACACCGTACACCCCGACCGCATCGTCCACCTGGCCGGGCAGTCGAGCGTGCACCAGTCCTGGCTGGACCCCGGAGGGACGCTGCGCACCAACGTGCTCGGCCTCGTTCACCTGCTGGACGCGGTGCGGGGGCGCGGCCTGCGGCCGGCGGTGCTGGTGGTGGGGAGCGCGGAGGAGTACGGGACGGTGGCGGACAGCGAGCTGCCCGTCCGCGAGGAGGCGCCCCTAAGGCCGCGCTCCCCATACGCGGTGAGCAAGGTGGCCCAGGGCTTCCTCGCCCTGCAGTACGGCCCCGCGGGCGGGATGAGGATCGTGCGCACCCGCACCTTCCCCCACACCGGCCCCGGGCGGGGGGAGACCTTCGCCGAAAGCTCCTTCGCGCGGCAGATCGTGGAGATCGAGGCGGGGCGACGCCCGCCCGTGCTTCACACCGGCAACCTGGAGGCGGTGCGGGACTACACGGACGTCCGGGACGTGGTGCGCGCCTATTGGGCCCTGCTCGAGCGGGGCGAGGCGGGCGGAGTCTACAACGTCTGCAGCGGAAAGGGCCGGCGCATCCGGGAGCTCGTGGACGCCCTGGTCGCGGCCGCGGGGACGAAGGTGGAGGTGGCGGTGGACGTCGAGCGCCTCCGCCCCGCGGACGTGCCCGCCCAGGTGGGGGATCCGCGGCGGCTTCGCGAGGCCACGGGCTGGGAGCCGCACCTGCCCCTGGAGCAGACCTTGCGCGACCTCCTCCAGGACTGGCGGGAGCGCTTGGGGTCGGAAATCCGGGCTCCCTTGGGCGGGCGGTGAAGATCCTCCTCACCGGGGGCACCGGTTTCCTGGGCAAGAACGTGGCCCGGCGCCTGGCCGCCCACGGCCACGCCCTTCGCGTCCTGGCCCGCGGGGGCAGCAACCTCGAGGGCCTGCCCGCCGGGGCGGAGACGGTCCGCGGCGACGTGACGGACGGGGATTCGCTGCGGCGCGCGGCCGCGGGGTGCGGGGCGCTCGTGCATCTGGCCGCCCTCGTCAAGAGCTGGGTGCCGGACCCCGCGCGCTTCGAGGCCGTGAACGTGGGTGGCCTCACCAACGCCCTGGGCGCGGCCCGGGAGGCGGGGGCGCGCCTCGTCTACACCTCCTCCTTCATTGCCGTGGGCCCGGCGGGGCCCCTTCCCGCGGACGAGACCCGGGTCCATCCCGGCGGGGTTTTCCGGAACGCCTACGAGCGGACGAAGGCCCGGGCCGACGGCTTGGCGCGGGAGGCGGCGGCGGGGGGGGAGGACGTGGTCATGCTCTACCCGGGGGTGGTCTACGGCCCGGGGGAGATGACGGATGGAAACCTGGTGGTGAAGATGGTCGCCGATCACCTCCGGGGACGGTTCCCCGGCCTCATCGGTCCCGGAGACCGCCTCTGGTCCTACGCCTTCGTGGAAGACGTGGCCGAGGGGCACGCCCTCGCCCTCGAGCGCGGGGGCCGGGGCGAGCGCTACTTCCTGGGGGGGGAGAACGTCTCCCTGAACGGCTTCTTCGCCCTCCTCCAGGAGGTGGCGGGCGTGCCCCCCCCGCGCCGCCATATCCCCTACGGCGTGGCCTCCCTGCTCGGGCACGGGCTCGTGCTGTGGGCGGAGCTGACGGGCCACCCGCCGCTTCTGACCCACGAGGTCGTGAACGTGTTCCGTGAGCACTGGGCCTACTCGAGCGCAAAGGCGGAGCGCGAGCTCGGCTACCGGCCCACGCCCCTCCGCGAAGGCTTGAGGCGGACGGTGGACTGGCTGCGGGCGCAAGGGGTCGCCTGAGCGTGGCCCTCTCTCGAGGCGAGCTCGCCCGCAAGGCGATCCACATCGGGTGCGTGGGGTTCGCCTTCCTCCTTCGGGACATGACCCCTGCTCAGGCGGTGCTGATGGCGGCGGCGGCCTTCCTCTTCAACTGGCAGGTGCTGCCGCGCATCGGCGGAAAGAGCCTGTGGCGGGGGGCGGACCGCGAGCGCGGCTACCCGGGGGGCATCCTCTTCTATCCCCTCGCCGTTCTGGGCCTCGTTCTCTGGTTCTGGCATTCCCTCCCCCTGGCCGCCGCGGCCTGGGGCATCCTGGCCGTGGGCGACGGCATGGCCTCCCTGGTCGGCCAGGCCCTGGGCGGCCCGCGCCTGCCCTGGAACCCCGCGAAGGGATGGGCGGGCTCCCTCGCCTTCGTGGTCTTCGGCACCCTGGCCGCGGCCGTGCTCCTGGCCTGGACCGCCCGCCTTCCCCTCGACCCTCACGCCTGGCACGCGGGGCGGACGCTGGGGGTGAGCCTCGGCGTCACCCTCCTGTGCGCGCTCGTGGAGTCCGCGCCCACGACCCTCGATGACAACCTGACCGTGCCGCTGGCGGCGGCCCTCGCCCTTCCCCTCTTTGCGCAGGCGGACCCCGCGCTCCTTCTGGGGGACCCCGACCTGCTGCCCCGCGCCCTCCTCGGCCTGGGGTTGAACGGAGGCTTGGCCCTCGTCTCGTTCTGGGCGCGCGCCATCGACATCCCCGGGGCCCTGTCGGGGCTCCTGATCGGCGCCACCATCACCACCGCGCTGGGCCTGCCCTATTTGGCCTTGCTGGTGGTCTTCTTCCTGCTGGGCAGCGCGGCCACCCGCCTGGGCTACGCGCGCAAGGCGGCGCGGGGGATCGCGCAGGAGCGGGGCGGGGTCCGGGGCTGGCGCCACGCCTGGGCCAACGGCGGGGTCCCGGCGTTTCTGGCCCTGATGGCCGGGCTCGCCCCGGGGGGCCTGCGCGACCTT
Source organism: Vicinamibacteria bacterium (assembly GCA_035566715.1). Classification (GTDB taxonomy): domain Bacteria; phylum Acidobacteriota; class Vicinamibacteria; order Fen-336; family Fen-336; genus DATMML01. The sequence continues at coordinate 3,533 of DATMQU010000001.1, read as the reverse complement.
CTCATCCTGGCCTACGCCGCCGCCGTGGCCACCGCCGCCGCCGACACCTGCTCCTCCGAGGTGGGCAAGGCCTACGGCCGGCGCACCTTTCTGATCACGACCCTGCGCCCGGTGCCGCCCGGCACGGAAGGGGCGGTGAGCCTGGAGGGGACGCTCGGTGGGCTGGGGGGGGCCATGATCGTGGCCGCGACGGGCGTGGCCCTGGGCCTCTTTGGCTGGGCCTCCGCCGCTCTCGTGAGCCTAGCGGGCGCGCTCGGGAACCTCGCCGAGAGCCTGATCGGGTCCGCGGGCGTGAGCCGGGGCTGGATGGGGAACGATCTCTTGAACGCCGTCAACACCGCGATCGGAGCGGGACTGGTCGTTCTCTTCGTGGCCGCCGCGTCCTGGGCGAAGCTCTGAAGGGATCCCGGTGAGCAAGGTCAAGGCCTACCTCGACCTCGCCCGCCCCTTCACCCTCCTGCCCCCGGCCCTGGGCGTCCTGAGCGGGGCGGTGACCGCCTGGGGGGCGGGGGGGGATCGGCCTCCCCTCACCCTCGCCCTGGTGGTGCCCGTACTCTACGGAACCCTCATGGCCGCGGTCCTGAACACGGCCAGCAACGCCATCAACCAGATCTACGACCTCAACATCGACCGGGTCAACAAGCCGAAGCGGCCGCTGCCCAGCGGCACCCTCACCATCAGGGAAGCCTGGGGCCTGACCCTCGCCTCCTTCGGGGTGGCCTGGGTGCTGGCCTGGCTCGCCGCTCCCCAGGGGCGCCGCGAGTGCTTCTACATCGTCCTGTTCACGAGCGTCCTGGTCTGGGCCTACTCCGCTCCCCCCCTGAGGACCAAGCGCCACGGGATCTGGGCTAACGTCACGATCGCGATTCCGCGGGGGCTTCTCCTGAAGGTGGCGGGCTGGTCCACGGTGAAGACCATCCTGGGCCCGGAGCCGTGGTACATCGGGACCATCTTTGGGCTCTTCGTCCTCGGCGCCTCCTCCACCAAGGACTTCGCCGATATCGAGGGGGACCGGGCCGACGGCTGCCAGACCCTCCCCATCCTGTACGGGGTGAAGAAGGCGGCCTGGATGATCACGCCTTTCTTCGTCTTCCCCTTCCTGCTCATTCCCATCGGGGTGTGGCGGCGGATCCTCACCGGGAACCCGACCCTGCTCCTGATCCTGGGTCCCTCCCTCGTCGGCTACGGGATCTACACAAGCTACTTGCTGGTGCGCAGGCCGGAGGAGCTCGCCTTCACGGAAAACCACCCCTCCTGGACCCATATGTATCTCATGATGATGGTGGCCCAGTTGGGGTTCGCCTTGGCCTACATTTTCTAGCCGCCCTTGCTGCACGGGAGGGGCGCGAGATAGGGGGGCCCGCTGGTGTCCGTAACGTATGGGCTGGACCAAAGCTGGTACGGCGAACGGGATCGCCTCCGATCCCTATCCGCGCTCTTCGACCCGACCACCCTGGAGTTCTGCGGGCGCTCCGGGCTGCGCGAAGGCGCGCACGTGCTGGAACTCGGCGCAGGTGCCGGCAGCGTCGCCGAAGCAATGGCGGATCGAGTTGGGTCTAGCGGCCGCGTCGTGGCCGTCGACCGCGACACCCGGTTCCTGAGAGACCTCGGCGACCGCGTCGAGGTGCGAGAGATGGACTTGCTGCGCGAGCCGCTGCCCGCCGGTCCCTTCGATCTCGTCCACGCCCGGCTGCTACTCGGACACCTCGGTGATCCCCTGCCCGTGCTCAAGCAATGGCTGGGATTGCTGAGGCCCGGCAGCTGGCTCGTCGTGGAGGATCTCGATACCGCCGGTTGCGACGAGTCGATACCTCCGGCCGCGGGCTTTTCGGTGGTGGCCAGAGCGCTGTTCGACGAGCTGGCCCGCCGTGGCTTCGATCAGCGCCTCGGCCTTCGGTTGCCCGCGCTGCTCTCCGATGCGGGGCTCGCGGCGGTTGAGGCAATCACCATTCGGCCGCGGAAGCGAGGCGATGTCGCGAACGGCCTGCCAGCCTGGGATCTCTTCGGCGCCCAGTTGGCGCCGGCGCTCGTTGCCGGGGGGCGAGTCACGCCGGAGCAGCATGCCGAATTCACACGCGCCACGCACGATCCCGGTACGTGGCTCGGAATGCCTGCGCTCACGACCGCGCGCGGTCGACGACCGACCGTGGCTTCGTCGCAACCTTCCCCCGGGCGGGGGGCCGGTCCTTAGCGCTTCTTCTCGGGCTTGGCGGGTGGAGGGGCGGCAAAGAGGTTCCGGAGCATCTCCTCGTCGATGGGCGTGGTCTCCTCCGCCGCATCGGCGGGCTTGCCCGCCCGAACCTGGGCCTCTTGCTCCGTGCGGTTGATGATCTCCTCCAGCGAGCGCTCGGAGTCCAGCTCCGGCGGCTCCACGGGGGCGGTCTCGGCGGCCGCGACCTCGTCCTCCCCGATGAGGGCGCCCGCGGGCGCTTCCGCCGCCGCCGCCGCGCCTCCATACTCCCCCACCACCACCCGCGAGACCCGGGCGACCTTGCCGTTCAGGCGGTAGCCCCGCAGGAGCTCCTTCACCACCAGATGGTGATGCTCGGGCTCGGACACCTTGCGGGTTTCGACCGCCTCGCTGTAGTTGGGGTCGTAGGGGAGGCCGATGACGGGGATGCGCTCCAGCCCCTCCTCCTGCAGCGTCTGCAGGAGCTCGGTCCGGACCAGGATGAGCCCCTCGATGAGGGGGTTCCCGGCGTACGTCTGCTCCGCGGCCGCGAGCGCGCGGTCCATGTTGTCGAGGATGTTGATGAACTTCAGCAGCAGGCGCTCGCGCCGCTGATCGAAGCGCCGCTCGAGGTTCCGGGTGATCCGGTCCCGGTACCCCTCGTTGTCGGTCTTGACCTGGCGGTAGGCGGCGAGGACTTCGGCCAGGCGGTCTTCGGCCAGCTTGGCCCGTCGATGGTAGGCCTGGACCGCCTCCGGCTCGGCGGACAATTCCTCGGGGGCCAGGCGCCCGGCCTTGCCTGCCGACACCCCAACCGATGGCGCACCGGCGGGGGAGCCCAGAACTCCTGGCTTTCCCTCCTGCCCCTCCGCGGGCCCGTCGGCGGGATCGTCGTCGGTCACGGGGCCCTCCAGCTCGAACCTGTCCGAGTTTCGCACTGCGATTATAGCGTTCGCCGGCGTCGCTGGCCACCGCCGAACGACAGGCCCTCTTACCCCGGACGGGAACCCCGGCCTCCCGCCAGCAGGACAGTCAGGTCCACGACGTTGGTCCCGGTGGGGCCGGTCCGAATCAAGCCCCCCAGGGGGCCCAGGAAGTTTCGCGAGTCGTTCTCGGCCAGGAAGTGGGCGGGCGGGGCGAGGCCCATCTCCCGGGCCTTCTTTTGGGTCTCGCCGTCCACCACTCCTCCCGCGGCGTCGCTCGCCCCGTCGATGCCGTCCGTGGCCAGGCTGGCCAGGACGGCGGGGACGGGAAAACCGCCCAGCGGCTCGACCGCGGCCACCGCCAGCTCTTGATTCCGGCCGCCCTGGCCGTTCCCGCGGACGGTCACGGTGGTTTCGCCCCCGGCCAGCAGGCAGACGGG